>JAIBAQ010000027.1 GCA_019695095.1 Candidatus Hydrogenedentota bacterium | reverse complement strand
CCGGCGATTACGCCGGTTGCGTCGCTCGGACGGCTTGCGCGATAGCGCAAACGTCCGGAAAGACGAGTTCCCCCCCTTGCCCCGTCAAATTGCACGGGGACACCCCCCCAGACGACTGACGACCCAGGCAAGCGACCCTTGAATCGTCAAATTGCATGGACGGTGCACCCCCTCTCGGCGCAGTGCCTGGCACGGGACGCAGGCAAGATGCCTGCGACACAGCATTGTCGTAGCCGATGGCGGCCGCGCAACTTTTCCCGAACCCGGCTTGCATGACGGGCAGCCGCCCTCGGCTGTTGCTCGCCCCCCTTGAACCGTCATAATGGCAGGGGCGCCCCCCGTAAGTTGCGCGCAGGGTGTCACTCTACGTGTCGTAGTATTTGCATTCCTGTAAATACGGCTCTAGGATCGGGGGTCGTACACGGAGGGGACTGACTTGAAGATGGTGGTGAAGATTTTCGTGGGACTGTTGGTAGTGGTCCTGCTGGCAGTGGTGGTGGCGCTGGTCGTCGTGGAGACGAAGTATCACGCGTTGATTGCGTCGCCGGTGATCGCCGTGGAGTCGGTCGCGGACCCGAATGCGTCGATTCGGGTATCGGTGCGGCCACCAATGGCGTTGGAGTTGATCCGGCCGAGATTGGAGGCGCAGGGGGTGCCGCCTTGGGCGGTCGCGAAGGTGTTGCCGTATGAGGCAGGCATATTCCTGACGCCGCGATTCGAGACGGGGCAGTTTGGCGTGAGGATCTCTGTCAACGAACAACGGTTGGGACCGGTCATCGCCACGGCGCCGAGTCAGATAAACTTGCCGAGTCTGTACCCTTTTGTACAGTGGCAGTCGGATGTAATGACAAGTAATCAACGAGGCGAGTTATCTCTGGACGCAACCACGGAAGTGCCTGCGCTGGGGGCTCAAGCGGTACAGAAGTATTGGGGGCAAGTATTTGATCTGAAGCGCCCGGCGTTCGAGGGAGGGCACCTCCTGGAGGCGACTATCGACAACCGGGACGGGTCACTGTTTGCGTTGCTGGCCACCCTGGACGCGAACAAAGCGCCGCGCATTGGACTGCCCCTGGACGACTTGGCAAAAACGCTGTTACCCATTGCAACCATTCGAGTTAACGGAGATCTGGAGTCGGCGGATTCGCTCCGGATTTCGTTTGTTCTGGACTGTACGCCGGAGTCGGAGGACAAGCAAGTCTCGACCACGGATTTTCAATTGGGCATGGCGCTGGGTGCGGTAGCAAAGCAGCTCCAGGACAAGCAGGGGGTCATACTGAAGGGAACCCGCCGCATCGCTGGAGTGAGCATCGCGGGGGAATACACCCTGTCAGGAATTCAAAAACTGCTTTAACAAAATTTTAGCACCATTTGACAATAATTTATGGTATGCTCTCTTCGTGCCCGCTGGGTCGAAAGGGAGCATTCATCCAATGAGAAAGAGAAACGGCTTCACCCTCATCGAATTGTTGGTTGTCATTGCCATTATTGGAATACTTGCCGCCATCTTGTTACCTGCTTTGGCTCGCGCCCGGGAAGCCGCTCGCCGGGCAAGTTGTCAGAACAATCTCAAGCAAGCCGGTCTTGCGTTCAAGATGTACGCAGCCGAGTCGCGCGGAGAGAAGTTCCCCCAGGTCAGACACTTGACCGGTGACCTGTGCGATCAGCCCAGTTTTCACTTCTTCCCGCAGGGCAACTCGCTGTATCCCGAGTACGTGACGGATCCGAACATTTTTGTATGTCCTTCGGGATCGAATGATCGCAGCGAAATCGACCGAGGCTATTGGAGCGTTGGCGAAAACCCTGCAAATGGCTGGGCGCCGTGCCGGTTCGATTCGATATCGTACGTGTATGTTTCGTGGCTCGTAGACAATGATGTCTTAACGAGCGCAGGCGCCAATCCCAATGATATTGAACCGAGCAATGCACTCGACATTGTGTTTCTGACAACGTTGGCAAACACGTTTGTTGCCGTGAACGGCGGCGACTTCAGCATGCTTGACGATGACATCGATCTTGCCGGCCACAGCCGCGGCGACTTGACGGCCTACCGATTGAAGGAAGGTATCGAGCGCTTCTTGATCAGCGACATCAACAATCCTGCCGCGTCGAGCCGGGCGCAGAGCGAGATTGCGCTCATGTGGGACAGCCCGAGCACGGATGCGGCGGAGTTCAACCACGTTCCAGGCGGCGGCAATACGTTGTATCTGGATGGTCATGTCACCTTCGTGAAATTCCCCGGAGATTTCCCGATCACGACGACGATGGCCTACGTGAACGGCGAGTTGGCCTAACCCGAAATCTGCACCGGCTCAAACGTGCGCCGGTTACTGGGAATCGTCCGAAACGTGGTTTGTGCCGGCTGAACCGCGTCGGAACAGCCTGCGTATAGACTCGTAGAGCCGCGCCCACACACTTGGCTTCGGCAGGGGCGGAGCGTCCATCACCGGAACGGGAGTCGCCGCGTTCTGAAGAGGCTCGCCGGTGCTAACCTGATAGATGTACGCGAGGGCATGTCTGAATTCGCGCGCGTCCTGGAAGCGGTCGTCGGGCTTTTCCGCAAGCGCCTTCTTCACGAACGCGTTGCACTCCAACGGAAGATCCGAACGGAAATCGGTGATGCGCAGGTTGGTCTTTGGCAGCTCCCCGGCCAACATCTCGAAGAACATGACGCCCAACGAATAGATGTCGGCCCGCTTGTCCACTTCCGCGGCGCTGATGCGTTGTTCGGGCGCCATGTACTGCTGTTTGCCCAAGCTCACGCCGATCATGGTGAAGGCCGATTCGACATTGAGCAGCTTCGCCAATCCAAAGTCGAGCAGTTTCACCGAACCGTCCTGCAGGACCATCACGTTGTCGGGTGAAATGTCGCGGTGAATTGTGAATTGATGCGCATGCTCAAGCGCGTGGCACAACAGACTCAAGACCCGCACCACGGAGCCGAGACCCATCTTCCCACGCTTCTTCATCCATTTGAAGAGGCTGATGCCGTCGACATACTCCATGGTATAGAAGATCAGTGAGCCAAGCTGGCGCGCATCGTAGACCTTCACGATGCAAGGATGGTTGAGCTGACGCGCCGCGCGCACTTCGCGCACAAACCGGTTCACGGCGTGCGAATGCGTAACGTAGTGAGGAAGCAGAGACTTCAATGCGAGACGCTGTTGTGTCTCCCGGTCGTTGACCAGATAGACGATGCCCATGCCGCCACGCCCCAGGACTTCGATTACCTCATACCGATCGGCGATCACGTCGCCGGGATCGAACCCTGCGGTGACCTTACGGATATCGGGGCCGTCGGGCGAGAAGGCCCCTGCGCTATGATCGGTATCAGAACTGCCCATCTGCCCTCCTGCCTTGGCCGGACGGTATGCAAACCTCTTGATATCCTACCACAGAAGGAGGCAGGGAAAAACTTGCCGATTTGCGATTGTCAGAGCGGATCGGGCGTGATAGAATACCCAGGATAGGATTGCGATTCTGACTTCATACAAGATGTTGGGGCGTTGAGTTCACATCACCGAGACGAGCCGGTCAGTGAAAGAACCCCAGTAAGGCCGAAAAGCACGTGTCACCTGGAGCCATAGACGAGCCCGGTAAGGACAAGGAAGGGACCGACGCATCGGCCCCTGCGCCGAACCCTGATTCGGAAGCTTCGCAGACGCTGCTGGACCAATCGGAGTTGGACGCTGTAATGGCGCTCGTCGCTAAGCAGCGCGCCGAGGCCAAAGCAAAAAAGAAGGCGTTGGAGTCGCAGTTGGCAACTCCCCCACCGCCCCCTCCGCCGGTTCAAGTCGAGAAGGCCAATTTGGGGCCGGTGAAGCAAGCGGAGCTGGACAATGTCCTGGCTCAGCGCGATGAGCCGCCCAAGGAAGCTGCGGCGGAGATGCCCGCAAAGGTCGTAGCGCAGGAGACGCCGGTTAAACCTGCACAAGAGCCGGCCCCGCCGCCGCCACCCCAACCGGCAAAGCCTCAACCCACTGCAGTTACGCCCGCGCGTCCTGTAGGGCAGAATGAAATCGACGCGTTGATGCGCGGGGAAATCGATCGCTTGCTGGCGACAGTAACTCCCCCTGTGCAAGATGCCAAACCCGCAGACAACCAGCAGGATGCAATCGTCGATCAGGATGAAGTTGACCGCCTGCTTGCGGCAATGAGCGCTCCGGCACCGCCTAAGCAAGAACCTCCCGTGACGCCTCCTCCCGCGAAAGAGCCCGAAGCGCAATTGAGCACAACGCTGGATCAGGACGAGATCGATCGGATGCTCGCGTCCGCGAAGAACCTGGAGCGTCGTGATTCCGAAGTCGTCCAGAAGGCGCACGAACGGGCCGAAACAGCAGCTTCCCACGCTGCCGCACCGATGCCGACTGGGGGTACGCTTTCGCAGGAGGAAATTGACAACCTTCTGCACGCCGATGCAACGGATGTTCCGCTCGACAATTCCGATATGGATGCACCGATCGTGCCGTCGGGGGTGGAATCGCCCGTTTCGATGGATGCCGTAATCGGCCCAACGCAAGACGATGCTGTCCTTGCTCAAGAGGACGTAGATAGCCTCCTGTCTCAGATCGGCGCGACGTCGATGACCCAGCCAGACGAGGACGATGCGATCCTTGTGGATCCCGTGGATCGTGCAATTCGGGCCAATGCCATGGAAAGCGTGAGCCTGGAAAACCTGGCAGCGGCTGTTCCCAGCAAGGACACCGACGACAGCATCTTGTCGCAAGACCTCATTGACTCATTGCTTGCTCAGGCCAGCCAGACCGCACCCAAGCCGCCCGCTGAGCCGGTTTCAGCGTCCGCGCCTTCCGAGAAAGAGGTATCTGCGCTAGATGAAATTAGTATTCCGTCGTCAGAAGAACTGACGTCTCATCCTCCTGCAGGGGCAGGCGTTGTAGAGACGAGCGGCGCAGTTCATCTGAGCGATTCAGACATGGCAGACATGGGCTTTGCACCGGTGGCAACGCCATCGGAAGCCCCGTCTCGCAGAGCGGAAGACTCGGAGGAGAAGCCCAAAGAAACGGGAGTTGTGGCACGCCTCCGCATCACCCGTACGCCGTGGCCGCGCCCGGGCCTCAAAGAGTGGACGGCAATCGCCGCAGGGTTAGCGCTCGCCGTGGCTTCGTTCTTCTTTTTCTCATCGAAGATGGAACCCAGTGTGCCGGTTGCCGAGTCCACAGAGCAGCACGTCGAGACGCAGCAGCCCATACAAGAAGCGGAGGCGACCCCACAAGAGCCGACACAGGAGGTGACTCCTGAGGCTCATCCCGAAGAGTCTCAGACGCACGCCGAACTTCCGCCGGAACACACTACTCCCGTGGCCGAGACTCCGGAGACTCCCGAGACGCATGCGTCGGCTCCAAGCGCAGAGGATGCCAGATACCGCGAGATAGAGACTGCGTACCGTGAGCTACCTAAGAGTCCGAAGGAATCGGAAGTAGACAAGCTTCAGGAAGATATCGATACCTTCTTGGCATCGTCACCCAATTTCCCCAACGCTCCCGAAATGCTTCGGTGGAAAGCCGAACTCTACGAGCGCACCAACTTGCCGATGGCCGCGTTGGACGTGTACAAGCAGATTCTCGATCAGTACAGCGCGGCATCGGGACAAGACGCGACGCTCCTCGCCATGGGCAAGGTGTATATGTCGATTAAGCGTCCGGAACAGGCCGCTGGGGTATTGCAGGAATTGCAGGATAAGTATCCCGGATCCCCGCTTTTGCAGGATGCGCGCCTCCTTATGGGCGATTCACAGCTTGCCTTGGGGAAGAGAGATGAAGCGCGCCGCCTCTATACGCAAGTGGCGATGGGAGAACCCAATACCTACCAAGGCTCGGTGGCCTACGGGAAACTGGGCGACATGGAAGTGGAAGATGGACGGTTTGGCGAAGCGATCAAGCTGCTGGAAGCACGGCTGGAAGTCGCCACGTCCACCGAAGGACACGAGCATATCTACATGACGCTCGCGAATGCGTATAAGCATTCGGGCAGACTGCCGGAAGCAGAGAAGACGCTACGGGAACTGATTGACTTCTTTCCCGAGTCCGAGCTTGCGCCGAAAGCATACGTAGAGCTTAGCCGCGTACTGGATCAGGCGGGCAGGAGGCCCGAGGCGCTTCGTGTGGCGACGTATGCGAAAAACCGCTTTCCGGAGGACGGCGAACTTCTGCGCAACTACTCCGCGATGCAATCATTGGTCGGTGACGAGAAAGCCGCCGCGCAAGGTTTGGTTGAAGGAATCCGTTCGGGAGATCGGACCCCCGGGATACTGCTGTCGGCTGCGAAGAGCCTGGGAAAGATCGGCGATTTCGAGGAAGCAAGGTTCAACCTGGATCAACTCATGTCGCTTTATCCGACATCGCCGGAAGCGTTCGACGGGCAGATCTTACTTGCTCAATTGCTTTACAAGAATGGAGACGCAATCAAGGCGCTGGAAAACCTTGATGAGATGGAACAGTTGTACGCCCGGAAGCCGCAGCGGTTGCCGATTTATACTGCGCGGGGCGGTATATACAAAGACTTGGGGCTTGCGGAGAAAGCCGCTGGGGACTTCGAGAAAGCAGCGGAGCTTACGACGGAGTCGTCGGTTTTGGCGGAATGCGCCGAAGCCCTTTTTGAAGCGGGTATCTATGGCAGCGGCTTTGCTGCGGCCAGCCGGGTAGATCCGGAGAAGTTGCCCGACCAAGACGCTTACAACTTTCTTGTGAGCTACGGCAAAGCACTCTTCAACGGAAGGACCGATACTGCCGTGGCGAAACTCGAGGATGCAGCGAACAACTATCCCGATCTACGCACCAAAGAAGGCGATCAGGCATTGCTTCGCGCATACATGGAGACGGGCAAAGAAGCAGCGGCTCGGGTTTTGGTCGCCAACATCGAATCTCGGTCGCGCAGAGACTTGACGAAATTGGCCGATCTTCAGGAAGCGGCGCTCATGTTGGGTGAGCATTTCTTTCAACGGGGCGATTACCGCGCAGCGGCAGACACGTATGAACTGGCCGCGGATCCGCGTGTGCCGGATAGTGCCGACGACGTTGCATGGGCGAAGTATCAACGAGCCAACGCACTGTTGTTAGCAGACAACCCCAAGCAAAGCCTGGCGCTGTTCAAGGAAGTGGGCGCGTCGGAATCGCGCTGGAGTGAAGACGCCAAGCTGAAGGCGCAGTTCATTGAATTGGCACTCAAGCTGCGCTTGCCGATCTCGTTGGCAAGCGCCGCGCATGCGTTACCTGAACCGACACCTCCCCGCGCTGAGACACAGGCCGGCCAAACGTCACAAGCGCCTCCGAACACACAGGAGCCGGCCACTGAAACGGGTGGTTAAGGACGCGACCGTGGGACCCGACATCTATAGCCGCATCAAGGATTGTCTTGAACGTCAAATTGCCGCGTATGAACTTATGCTGAACGAGTATCCAAGCTCGGATGAAGCCGATCTGGATTCCGATTTGGAGGGCATTCTTGCGCGGCAAACGGAATGGACTGCGTTGTCCCAGGATCTTCAACGTGAAATGAAAGTCCTATTTGAGGAATGGCAGCGCAACAGCACCGCGAGCGCTGAACAGCACTCTGCGATTGATGCGCTCAGTTCGCGAGTTGAAGAGATCGCAGCACAACTCATTTCGCGTAACGACGCCGCCGTGGCGCGCATTGATCAACGTTTGAAGGAGGTCGGCGAAGAGTTGGGCCGGGTGCGCCAGAACCGAATCACAATGGGCCGGTATCGCCCAGGCAAGGACGAGCCCGGTTTTATGGACAAACAGATCTAGTCTGTAATTTGCCAAGGCGCAACAGAGGATTGAAGCTCATTGCTTGCGCGCATGACATGGAGAAAGGCCATGAGAGCTTTTTGCAGACACGTTTTGTTGGCGGGTAACCGCTGTATGGTTTCCTGCGCAGTCCGCAGACGTACGAGTTGTGACCTATGCGTTTGTGTGTTCGCGGGAAATGCAGGGTAGGACCGAGTCACAAATTCAACATGCCCAATGCCGAAATGGACATAAAGGCGCTGGCGGAGGCCTTCGAGCTCTTCACGCGTACGACGCAGTCGATGGAAGAATCGTATCGTCTGCTCGAAGCGCGGATGCAGGAATTGGATCGTGAACTGGCGGTCAAGAATCGCGAACTGGCATTTACCAGCGATTACCTTCATTCGATTCTTGAAGGGATGTCCGATGGCGTGATTGCGGTGAACACGGACGGAATTGTCACGACGTTTAATCAGGCCGCCACACGCGTACTTGGATACCGCGCCGATGAAACCATTGGATTGGCTTTTTCCGATGTATTTGGACGTGAATTTCCTGCCCCGCCGGGGCGAAATGCCATGGAATGGCGTACGAAAAGCGGTGAGCCGGTGTTGGTCAGTGAATGCGATTCTCCGCTGTCGGATCGTGACGGCAAGCGAATCGGCAGCGTAAAGGTATTTCAGGATCTCACCGAAATCGAAGCGCTGCGTACGCGCGTGCGGCAAAAGGACCGGCTGGCCGCGCTGGGCGAGATGGCGGCAACGGTTGCGCACGAAATCCGCAACCCGCTGGGAGGCATTCGGGGATTTGCCGCTTTGCTGGCGCGGGACATCGAAGAGGACGATCCGCGCGCGCGGCTCGTGGACCGGATTCAGGTCGGCGCGAAGGAGTTGGAGCGAGTGGTCAACGAGTTGCTTGAATACACTCGCCCCATTCAGCTTCAGTTGCAGACCGTATCGTGCAAGGAGGCCGTAGAGGCTTCCCTGTCGTACTTGACCATTGACTCGTCGATGATCACGGTCAGAAACGAGGTAAGTCCGGACCTGAGAGTGATGGCCGATGCACATCGCTTACGGCAAACCCTAATGAATATCCTGCTCAATGCCGCTCAAAGCATCGAATCCCGTGGCGAAATCCGCGTATGGGCGGAAAAGGACTCTGGGCTTGTACGGTTAGCCGTTTCCGACACGGGATGCGGCATGTCGGCCGACCAACTGGAAAAGGTCTTTTCGCCGTTCTTTACGACGAAGGAAAAAGGAACCGGACTTGGCCTTGCGATAGCTTCGAAGATTGTAGAGAGTCATGGAGGCGCCATTCGCGTCGAAAGCGAACCTGGCAATGGATCGACGTTCTACATCGCTTTGCCAAGTACGGAGTAGAAACGCCAACTGAGCATGAGAGCCTTTTACAGATTCCCGGACGCTTTCAGGAAGGATTAGTTGTACAGATGGCAAAAGCACAGATACTCGTCATCGACGACGAAACGCTGATGCGCGAGTATGTTCAAGAAGCACTTCAGCGCGCAGGACATTCCGTTCGTTCGGTATCGAATGGCAAAGACGGAATAGAAGCGTTTCGCAAGCACGGTTTTGACGTCATCCTAACCGACCTCAAGATGGCGCCAGTGGATGGACTGGAAGTACTCAAGACCATCCGCGACGAGAGCCCGGTAACGCCTGTCATCATGATGACGGCCTATGCCACCGTGGAAACCGCCGTGGCGGCATTGAAAGCGGGTGCGTTCGACTACATTCTAAAGCCGTTTACCCCCGACGAACTCGAAATGGCGGTCATCCGTGCCATTGAACGCGAGCGCATGGCTCAAGAGAACAAGTATCTGCGTTCGGAATTAAACCAGCACTACGACTTTGCCGCCATGGTGGGCGAAAGCCCGGCCATGCGTGCCGTGTACGAACAAATTAAGAAGGTGGCGGACAGCCGCGCGACGATTCTCATTCGCGGCGAAAGCGGCACAGGGAAAGAACTGGTCGCGCGCGCGATTCACCATTCGGGTATTCGGCGCGAGAAGCCGTTCATCAAGGTAAACTGCGCCGCACTGTCGGCCGGTTTGCTGGAGAGCGAGTTGTTTGGCCACGAGAAGGGAGCCTTCACCGGCGCACACGAGCGCAAGATCGGCCGGTTCCAACTGGCGGATACGGGTACGTTGTTGCTCGACGAGATTACGGAGATAAGCATCGAGTTGCAGCCGAAACTTCTGCGCGCCCTGCAGGAACGTGAATTCGAGCGCGTGGGTGGAACCGTGCCGATTCAGGTCGACACCCGGATTATCTGCACTTCAAATCGCAACCTGGAAGAGGCCGTCGATAAAGGACAGCTTCGGGAAGACTTGTTCTACCGTCTAAACGTCATTCCAATCGTCTTGCCGCCGTTGCGCGAGCGAAAGGACGATATACCGGCGCTCATGGATTTCTTCCTCAAGAGATTTGCACAAGAGAACGCGCGTCGTATCACGGGATATTCTGATGAAGCTCGGACGCTCTTCATGGAATACGATTGGCCGGGGAATGTGCGCGAGTTGCAGAACACGATTGAGCGAGCGGTGGTGTTGTCGACGGAGCCCTTGCTCAAGCCGGAGCATTTCAGCTTGAACCACGCGAGGTTCGGCGCAAATGATACGCGCAGTGCATTGACGGTGGGTGCGACGGTCGCGGACATGGAGCGACAGCTCATCTTCAAAACTCTGGAGCAGTGTGGTCAGAACCGCACGCACGCGGCAAAGATACTGGGGATCAGCGTACGTACACTTCGAAATAAACTTAAGGAATATGCAGAGTAGCCTCGCGGGGATAGAACAGGAATTGTCTTGAGTAGACTTGTCGTTCATGAAGATCACATCGAACCTGTTCGAGGTCTAGTCTTTGCGCGGTCGTCCAAAGGCCATGCGCTAAAGGCTTCGGACCTCGAACGCTGGTTGCGTCTCAACCGCATGGTCTTCAAGACCTCCAAGGTCGACATCCTCATGAATGACCTGGACCTGCCGCTGCTCCGTACCCTGATTGAAACTGGTACTGAGTTGGACACGCGCGTGTCTTTGCGCACCGACTGTTCGTCTCCCGCTCCGCGCGCAGCGGATTTGCAGACCCTGGGCTTGCTGGACGTGTGCTTGTGTCCAGGCAAGGCAGGCGCAGACGTGACTGGATGGCTTGCGGCATGCAAGGAAGCCGGTATTCTCGCGCGCGTCCAGATTCCCTTGTCGTTGCTTGTTGGAACCGTGCCCGCGTGGATCGAGGAAGGTCTCACGTCCGAATGCGTCAGTTCCGTGAATATCGCCGCCTGGGATCCGTTTTCGGGCGTAGCAGTCCCTGACACTCAAGCGGGAGGTTCGGCCCTCCAGAAGATGAACGAGCTCGCGCGCGAATTATCGGGACGAGAATTGGAAGTGAATTTACTTCACGTGCCTTTCTGCTATATCGACGAGGCGAATCGACCGTTGGGAGTTGGTACGCGTCAATTCTATCTGGAACATACGCATTACCAGCGAGATGCCTACGAACTTGCCCGAAAACTCTACACGTGCGGCCCAATCCGCATCCGCCAGATTATCTTGACGCTCCTGGGGATTCACACGTCGACGGACAACCCAATCGATCGTATCTTGCTGCCGTGGATCTGGAGTACGCCGTGGGTGCGCGCACGCGCATGGGCGGCACATAAGATTCTACGTCACGTTGGCTGGCGCAAATGGGAGTCCGAGGGTGATGATATTAGAAGCATTCCCGAGGCAGCACCGGCGTCAACGATCGAAGCATGTGCGGGTTGCAGGTTACGCGCGATTTGCGATGGCATGGTGGAGTCGCTTGCGGGACTAGCGCCCAGACCGGCGAACGGCGAGCCCATCACCGACCCATTCCATTACTCGACAAAGAGGCCGATGTTTTTCGATGCGCCTGATAGCGCACGGCTGGCAGAGAACACCCGATGGGCAGAGTTGGCGGAATGCGCCAATGCGACGATTCGAAACAGGCCTCCCGATCGCGAAATCGATTCATTCTCGTACTCGGTTGAAGGAAACTGGAGTTTCGCCGCGCCGGGCAGTCTGCGCTGGTACTCGTTTGCGCGCTCAGAAAAGCTTTCGACGCCGATCGCGCGGCTGGATCCGCCGTTCACCTTGTCGGTGACAGTTGGTGGTGGAATTGCGGAGTATGTAGGCTTCGCATTGGGACGCGCGAGCCGCATCATGTGCCCGATGACGGCGTATACGCACCGCATCGTACTGCACGTCGAGGCGAGTGGACACTACGTGTTGCTTCGCGACGGACGCCCGGTTCGCCCGGTAGAGTTCTCGGGCAACTTCTATGTGCCCACCCAACTGGGCGCGGCGCTAGAGCCACGTATTTGCGTGCGCAACATCGACGGCACCATTGCCACGCAGGCCGTACAACTCTGGCAAGGCCGGTCTGAGTCGCAGACGGACTCTTCGAGGAAGTCGGTGTCGATCGTAACCGTATGCACGCGGTATGCGCGGCGGCTGCAAGCGTGTTTGCTGAGCGTAGCTCATCAGCGAGAAATAGACCTTTCGCAGGTGGAAGTGCTTGTTGCTCATGTCCCTGGACTGGACGCGACAGGTGACGTGATAGACAGTGTAAGGGCAGCCTATTCCGACCTGGATATTGTCACCCTGACGTTCTCAGAGTCGCTCGGCAATGCCAAAGGCCTGATGCTTAACGAGGCCTTCGACAAGGCCCGCGGCGAATGGGTCATGGTGCTGGACGCGGATGTGATACTTCCCCCGACGATGCTTTCGCGAATCGTCGCTCTATCCGCAGACTGCAAATTCGTTGTGCCGGATGGACGCAAAATGTTGGATCGTGCTACTACCGCGCGCCTGCTGTTGGGTGAGGTTGCCCCATGGGAGACCTGGGAAGAACTGCTCTCCGGGCCGGGAGAGTACCGGCGACGAGAAGTCGATGGAGTACCCATCGGCTATTGTCAATGTGTGCGACGCGAATGCCTTGAGAAGGTGCGCTACGAAGAAGCGAATCACTTTGAAGGGGCTGACTGGCGTTTTGGGAAGGACATGCGCGACATCTTTGGCGAAGAGACGCGCTTGAGCGGTATGCCCGTTCTTCATTTGGACCACGGAAGTAGCAACTGGTACGGAGCTACGAGACATTACTAATGGATATTGAATTGCTGTTTCGCGACTGTGCACTCATTAGCGTGGATATACAAGAAGGCGACAGGCCTGAACCCATCACGGACGAGGCGCTGCCACTCGACTGGCGCAAGATGGGTTTTACCGCGGACGATGTGAACGCGGCCAACGCGTTCGGATGGGACGTATGCTTGGCTAACGCCGTACGAGTCGTGGAGTCGTGCAGGGCCGCGAACGTTCCCCGTGTGTTTCTACACTGGGGGTATCAGTTCAAGGACGGCATGGATCTGGACCCCGTTGTGCGCGCGACCATGATCCGAAACCACGGGACTGACAGCGCCAACTGGTCGGGATACATTGGAGACAAAGGATCGCAGCCTGCGGGTTGCCTGGGTATTCAGCCTGGCGAATATGTCCTTGCGAAGACGGCTCAAGACGCGTTTATCTCTTCGAACATCGGCTTCGTGTTGGCCAATTTGGGTGCGCGGACGCTACTATTCATTGGCGGTCACACGGAAGCGTGCTTGGGCAAGACGGCTACCTCGGCAAAACGGCTTGGGTATCGAACTGTCTGCATCGAAGACGCGACCAGCAACGCGCGTGAATCGACGCGTCTACGGGGAATCGCGGAAAGTCAATTCGACGCCGTGATGAAGACGGATGAGTTTGTGACGAAGATACGGCAGCGGTAGACTGCTTGGCGGCTGTCCAACCAAATAGAGCGACACTGATGCTTCAACACGGGTTATCGCAGTCTGTTTCTTGCGTGCTATATGCCATTGCGCTTGTCACGTGCGGACTACTCGTGGCAGATGCGCAAACGACAACCCTGCCTGCATTTCCCGGAGCGGAAGGCGCGGGATCGACAACTCCAGGCGGGCGCGGCGGCACCGTTCTCTCTGTAACGAACCTTGATGACGCAGGTCCTGGAAGTCTGCGCGCGGCGTGCGAAGCAAAAGGCCCGCGAATCGTCGTGTTTCGCACGGGGGGCCTGATCGAACTCAAATCCCCGCTTAGAATCGAAGAGCCTTTCATCACGATCGCGGGGCAGTCCGCGCCAGGAGGCGGCATCTGCTTCAAAGGTTACGGTTGTGTGATTGCGACGCACGACGTTGTGATACGGCACGTGCGATTTCGACCTGGCGACATTTCAGGGAAAGAACAAGACGCACTGGGGATCGTGAATTCACGCAACGTTGTCATCGATCACTGTTCAGCGAGCTGGGGCACGGACGAGACGTTGAGCGTAACGGGAGATTCGCGCGACGTTACCGTTCAATGGTGTGTGATTTCGGAAAGCCTGAATCATTCGATCCATCACAAGGGGGCACACGGATATGGCTCCTTGTTAAGGGCACATGATGGCACGTTCACGTTTCACCACAATCTGTACGCACATCACAACAGCAGAAATCCGCGCCCAGGGGGGTATCCGGATAAGCCGGGACTGTTGCTGGATTTTCGGAACAACGCCATCTATGACTGGGGTGGTAAGGCGGGCTACAACGCAGACGACGTGATGCGCATGAATTACGTCGCCAACTATCTGAAACCCGGAGTCTCCACCAAAGACAACGAACGGAGCGTTGCGTTCTCAATCGGGGGCACGGGCACAAAGATCTATGCATCGAAAAATGTCATTGAGGGATATCCGACAGTCACCGGCTACAACCTGTATCTTCTTCGTTTCCCGGAGAATATCGAGAGGCAGGCGCTTCGCGAGATGATGCTGTCTACGCCATTCGACACACCCACAATCCGTGAAGAAACGGCGGAGGCCGCGTACAAGCGTATTGTGACGGAAGCGGGCGCGACCCTTCCCGTTCGCGATGGCGTCGATGCTCGCGTGCTGGAAGATGTGCGCTTGGGGCGCGGCACGATAATCGATTCGCAGACAGCCGTTGGCGCATGGCCGGAGTATGAGCGCGGTTCGCAGCAAACCGACACCGAAGAAGATGGGATTCCCGACGTTTGGGAACAGGACCATGGGCTGGACAGCAAAAATCCCAATGACGCTCAGAAAGATACGGACAAGGACGGCTACACGAACATTGAGGAATTTCTGAACAATTCCGACCCGGCCTCTGGAAACTGACCTCATAAAGTGTGCCATAGTCCGCAATTTAATCGGCGCGATTGAGCGCCGACGCAAATTGCTCACGTGCAAGACTTTGAGTCTTTGCCAAGAGGATTTCTCGCAAACACACTGGTTACGAGAGGGATTCAAATATGTTCGTGAGAAATCCGAGATAGCCCCCCCTATTCCCCACTCCTTCATGGCGATTCCTGGCTCGAAAAGTCTTGCCTTCCGGGCGCACTTACTGTACTTTAGCTTCCGGTCAACTCTTGGCGTGACGGCGTCGAGGGAGTCTCTGCAAGGCACCCATTTGGGGTAAATGCGTGGGGAGTAGTGTCCCTGTGCAGGAGGACTTTAGCGTGTCCTGGCTAAACCGTGTCTACTTGTGCCTTTTCGTGTCCACTTCAGTAATGAGCGCATCTGCGCTTGCGCAGAACGGCTTCGTCAACTTCGAGACATCGCAAGTTCATCCCATCGACCTCAGCCCGGATCGCACCACATTGGCGGTATGCAACACGGCGGATGCGCGAATTGAGTTGTTCGATGTAAGCACTGGAACGCCCAATTCGATTGGGTCCGTTTCTGTCGGCGTGGATCCGGTAACGGTCCGGTTCCGGTCCAATTCGGAGGCTTGGGTTGTCAATCATATCTCCGATAGCGTGAGTATTGTCGATATCACGGCGAAGCACGTGACGAAGACGCTGCAAACCAAAGACGAACCTTGCGATGTTGTGTTTGCGGGTTCGCCGGAAATGGCGTTCGTATCCTGCTCGCAAGTGAACACCATTCAGCGTTTCGATCCCGCGAATCTCGCGACTCCGCCCACGGACATCGCCATTCAGGCAGAGGACCCGCGAGCTCTTGCCGTTAGTCCCGACAAGACTAAGGTCTATGCGGCGATATTTGAGTCGGGCAATGGATCGACGATTATCGCGGGAGGCGCGGCAGGCATAGGCACATTGGGGTTTCCACGCAACGACGCGCTCGATGATGTTACAAATCCCTACGCGGGCGTGAACCCTCCGCCGAACGACCCCAACGATACCAAGCTTCCCGACGGTCAGGTTTGGTTCCCTCCCAAGGCTGCCAACGGCACTCCCCCGCGTGTGGGTCTCATTGTGAAAAAGGACGCAGGCGGAGTCTGGCGCGATGACAATGGCGAGGATTGGAGTCCTTGGGTTAGCGGTGCGAGCGCAACGCTTTCGGGGCGCTATACCGGATGGGATTTGGTGGACCGGGATGTAGCCATCATTTCCAATCTAAATGCTGTGTCGCCCAGTGTTGCGTACGCGGATCGATTGATGAACCTCTGCATGGCAATTGCCGTGAACCCTGCATCCGGAGAAATCACTGTGGTGGGCACGGACGCGACAAACGAAATTCGTTTTGAGCCCGTCATCGGTGGGCGATTCTTGCGCGTCGAAATCGGGATTGTGGATGCTTCGAATGCCACGAACATCAGCGTAGTTGACTTGAATCACGCCCACCTCGCCGCCGCACAACCCGGTGGTGTGGACCCGTATGAGACGTCCACGGTGCCGCAGTCTGAACGGAACAAATCGATTGGCGATCCGCGTGGAATCGTTTGGAATGATGCAGGCACGCGCGGATACATCTCAGGCATGGGCTCCAACAACGTCGTCGTTGTTCAGTCGGATGGCGAACGCGTAGTCGCAGGCCAAACCATTGAAGTTCGCGAAGGCCCCACTGGGCTGGCGTTGGATGATGTCAACGGGCGCTTGTATGTTCTGAACAAGTTTGACGCTTCGGTTTCTGTCGTTTCGACTGCTAGCGACACCGAGGTCGCGAACGTTCCCTTCTATGATCCGACGCCGCCACCGATCAAGATTGGACGCAAGCACCTCTACGACACGCACAAAAACTCTGGGCTGGGGCACACGGCGTGCGGGTCGTGCCACATCGATGGGCGTATGGATCGCCTCGCGTGGGATCTTGGCGATCCAAGCGGCGCCGTGAAGGTGTTGAATGGTGACGCGCCTGGACAACACAACCTAGGCGCAGGCATTCCGGGGCTAACCGGCGGATTCAACAATTTCCATCCGATGAAGGGTCCAATGACCACGCAGACTCTGCAGGACATCATCGGGAAGGAACCGCTGCATTGGCGAGGAGACCGAGACGGTTTGGAGCAGTTCAATCCGGCGTTTATGGGACTTCAGGGGGACGATGTAATGTTGTCGCCCGTTGAAATGCAGCAGTTCGAAGACTTCCTCGCTTCGATCCATTTCCCACCGAATCCTTACCGCAATTTTGATAACTCGCTTCCGACGAATCTTCCCTTGCCCGGGGAATTCGCCTCGGGCACCAAGGATCTGCCCTTGGGCACTCAGTTGCCCAATGGCAATGCCGTCAACGGGCTGGCAATTTATCGTAATCAGGGCAGCCCAGCAGACAGTCCGTTCACGTGTATCGTGTGTCACACCTTGCCCATTGGGGATGGCACGGACACCGTTTTGCAGGCAGGGGTTTTCCAGCCGATTCCGCCGGGGCCGATGGGACAACACCACGTGGCACTGGTTTCAGTGGATGGATCGACCAATAAGGCGATCAAGATTCCCCAGCTGCGCAATCAATTCGACAAGGCGGGATTTCAGCTCAATTCGGGAGCGCCCAGTCTGTCGGGGTTTGGGGTACTGCATGATGGCAGCATCGATACGTTGGCTCGATTCTTCTCCGAGCCGGCTTTCCCCAACGTGAACACTGACCAGAAAGTGGCCGATCTTGTGGCACTGGTTCGCAGCTTCTCAGGAGGATTCAGTTTTGTCACTCCGTTGCCGGGCGAGCCACCAGGAGGCATGAGCAAAGACGCGCCCGCGTCCGTTGGTAAGCAGACCACCCTGGACAGTGCCGCGAAGGATTTGTCAGAACTGACTGCGATGCTCGCGCTTGCCGACGCGGGTCAGGTAGATGTCATTGGCAAAGGTGTTGTCGCGGGAATTCCGCGCGGCTGGGTCTATGTTGGAAGCGGGATGTGGCAATCGGATGTTGCGGCAGAAGGCGCGATATCCACGGCAACGCTGTTAGCATTGGCTGCACCTGGCACAGAGATAACGTTCTCCGTAGTTCCTGACGGCACGGGAATCCGTGCAGGCATTGATCGGAATGCCAATGGACTCCGAGACGTTGACGAGTTGGGCCCAGGACCCGGTGTCCCTGCCGCGACCTATTGGGGCCTCGTACTGTTGGGGCTTGCCATGATGCTGGTGATGGCATTATCCATGAGGAAGCTGGCACCGCGCGCGGCCTAAGCAACATACACAGAACCTGACTATCGAGGGCGCCGTAGATGCGGCGCCCTCTTGCTTTTGACGCTGCAAGTTGCTTGTCAGGTCTGAGGTTTCTGGGCAGGCTTGACAGTCAGCGAGAGCACCATCGTGATCACTAGTATCGAAACGGTTACCGAAAGCGACCACAAGACGGGGATCTTATAGATATCCATCAGCAACATCTTCGCTCCTACAAACACGAGGACAATGGCCAAACCGTAGGACAGTAAATGGAATCGCTCGTGCATTCCCGCGAGGAGAAAGTACATTGCGCGAAGGCCGAGAATGGCGAAAACGTTTGAGGTGAGCACGATGAAGGGGTCCGTTGTGATAGCGAATATCGCGGGAATGGAGTCGACGGCGAAGATGATATCGACAATTCCGACGAGCATGACCACAACCAAAAGGGGCGTGGCAACTTTGACACCGTCTACGATGGTGAAGAAGTTGTCGCCGACGTAGTTGGAGGAGATGCGGATATGCTTGCGTATCCATTTCAAGGCGATGTTTGACTCAATATCCGGCTCCTGTCCGGCGGCCCACCACATCTTGATGCCGGTAATGACGAGAAACGCGCCGAACACGTAGAGCAGCCAGTGAAACTGCGAAACCAGCCATGTCCCCGTGAAGATGAAGATGGCGCGCAAAATGAGAGCGCCGAGGATACCGATCATCAGGACGCGTTTCTGCGATTCCGCGCAGATCGCGAAGTAATTGAAGATCATGAGAAAGACGAAGATATTGTCGACAGCCAAGGCCTTTTCGATAAGGTAACCTGTCACAAACTCGGTTGCTTTTATGTTAGCGATGGGTTCTCCCCGGGTGCCGCCCAGATACCACCACAACCAACCGACGAATACGAATGAGACCGCCACCCAAATCGCGGACCAAATGGCGGCTTCCTTCATGCTCACTTTGTGGGCGCCTTGCTTGTGCATGGCAAAGAAGTCGAGCGCGAGCGCAATAAGGATGAATGCGGAAAAGAGTAACCACATAGTCGAAGTGCCGACGGTCACCATGAGAGGACCTTTCTGTCTGGGTGCAGCGTGGCGAACGCGAGCAACGTTTACTCAAGTTCACCTTTGCTGGTCTCGCTGCCGCGCGGGTGCGCGGCCTGCGGCGCCGGGCCCGGTTCATCCTCGCCAGGTGAACCCGAGTCCGTGCTGACGACGCCGTAACAATACGGGCGACAAGAAACGCCCGCGAGCTACTCCCCATCAGAGGCAGCGGATTTTAGACAGGTAGCGCGGGATCAGTCAAGTCGCCTCGTGGCTCGATGCGTCCGTGGAACAGGCAAGATTTATCGGAGAGACAAAGCAGTCTGGACTTGAAGGAGGTCGATGTACGAACTCGGAAGCAAGTCCGACTCACGAATGCCGAATTGTTCGCTCAACCAAGCGACTTTCTGGCTGCCATCGGCATCATCGAACTCGTCGGAGAGAACGGCTTCAAATTCGATGAAGTTTCCGAGGTACTCGACAGAATCGAGATGAATACGAACGTTCTTCCAAAGCCAGAGCTTGCGCGTCTTCACCACTACGCCAACCACACCAAAGGCTTCCGCGAGAAGTTCTTTGAGTCCCTGCTGCGCGGGAGTGATGAGGTAGTCGCAGGCTTTCGCGTGGAGGTCGTCCGGTCTGCGGTAGAACACGAGGTGATCGGCGTCGGGCGAGCATTCCCTGAGTTTAAGACGGCCCTTGTCTACGCCGAAATAGGTATCGACCTGATGGAGTTCGCCTTGGGGTTCGGCGTGGATAGACTCACAGACACGGAGCGCTTGTGCTTGGCTCCCGCAGCGGGCCTTCAACTCGATGTTTCTCATAGTTGGCTATACCTACACTTGCTGACGACGGAGATCGACTGCAGACCGAAATTCAGGGAGACTCTTCTCCAGACTTCCATTGCCTTTGAAGATGCTGGAAGAACCCAGCACAAACACGCGCGCGCCGAGATTTGCGAGTATGGCGGCGTTTTGAATATCAATGTTGCCGTCGACCTCGATGTCGACCTTAAGCTTCCGGTATTCAATGTTCTCGCGAAGAATCTTGACGCGCTCGTAGGCCCCATTGATGATGCGCTGTCCGGCAAACCCCGGGTCTACGGTCATGACGAGCACACGGTCGGCTTTGTCGAGCAGGAATTCCAGCTTGGTCAGAGGCGTGGCGGGATTGATCGCAATGCACGGAGATGCGCCAGCCGCGCGAATTTGATCGAGCACGCGATGCGCATGGATACATGCTTCAACATGAATACTTACAATCGTACACCCGGCATCGACAAACCGGTTCACGTAGCGTTCCGGATGCTGGATCATGAGATGGCCGTGGAATGGCAACTTGGTTGCGCGCCGAACGGCTCGCACGAAGTCTTCGCCCAAGGTGATATTGGGGACGAACGAGCCGTCCATGATGTCGAAGTGCAGTTCGTCGCAGCCGCCGGCCTCCAACGCTTTGATGTCATCTTCCAAGCGAAGGAAGTTGGCGCACATAAGGGACGGGGCATATTTCAGTTCGTTGGGTTTCAAGCTAAGACGTCCTTTCGCGAAGAAATGCTTCGACAGCGGCCAAGGTCGGCATGGAAGGTTGCGCACCGGGCGTAAGTGTTGCCAACGCGCCGGCCGCGTTGGCAAAGCGAATAGCATCCCTACGGTGCATCTTCCGCCAAGCCACGGCCAGCGCGGCAGTGAACGCATCGCCGGCGGCAACCGTGTCAATGGCGTTGACCTCGAAGGCCGGCACGTGAAACCACTCGTCGATGGACATGTACAGGGCGCCCTTCGCGCCCAGCTTCAGGACGACCTCTCTCGCCCCGGTCTCAATAAGCCGGCCCGCGCACTTGCGAGCCTCCTCCAATGTGTTTGCTTTCAAACCCGTGATGGCCTCGGCCTCGGTTTCATTGGGTGAGACTATATCGGCCAGTTCCAGGATTTGTTGAGGCACCTTCTGGGCGGGGCCCGCATCGAGCACGGACAATACACTTGCTTTCCTGGCGGCCTTCAGGGTCGCCTCCACAGTTTCCATGCGGGACTCCAACTGCATGACGACAGCATCGAGCTTTGTAAACAGACCTGCCATTGCTTCGATGTCCGCAGGAAGCAACCCGAAATTGGCCGCAGGCACGACGACAATCACGTTCTCGCCTTCTTCGGCAACAAAGATGATGGCGGTACCCGTGGGATCGGTGTCATGGGTCTTGAGGTACGTCAGATCGATGCCTTCTGCACTTAAGGAATTGCGCTGCAATTCGCCGAAAGAATCGGCTCCGACGCATCCGCCAAGCCACGTTTTCGCACCGAGCCGTGCCGCAGTGACGGCCTGATTCGCGCCTTTGCCGCCGGGGATAGTCTCGAAGGATCTCCCAATGACGGTTTCGCCGGGTTTGGGACACCGTGTCACGCGTGTGACGAGATCGATGTTCACCCCCCCCACTACAAGTACAGATGGCGATCCTGTATTGCTCATGACGCCCATTTCCCCCATTGAATCAGATGGCGTGTTCGCTGTCTTCAGGCAGGGATCCGTGGTAAATGACTTCAACCTCTTCTTCCTCTTGTCCCAGAGGAATCTCGGAGGCTTGGGCATTTTCGATCATGTCTTTGAGGTGCGACACGATTCGCGTAAGAATCTGCTTTCCCCCCATGATTTGTTCGGGCACGCACCCGCCCGCCGCTACGAGCACATCCAGAGACGCAGCGCATTCCAATGCATACCCGTGTGCCATTTCGTAGCACTTGATGGATTCGGCAATGGTTTTGCGGCCGAGTCCTTCCGCGATGGTTGGCGGGATAGCTTGGCTCGAGCGCAGTATGCGGTACCACGCATCAGGAATTCCCGCGCCGAGACTATTACCCAGCCCTGAGACCCAGCGGACGAATCCTAGAGCAGCCTGATAAGCGGGAAGGGATTCGTGTTCGAAACTGACCGTTTCGATTTCAAACGTGCGTGACTTACGTGTTGTATCCAGCATTGGACTTTCTAACCTGATGTCCTCGCAAGTACTTCCTGCGCTTCAGAACAGTCTGCTTTCCGCAGCATTCAGTGTCCGGGCGTCGCCTGGCTTAGCGCGCAGGCTTGCGAGGCATCTCTTCTCGACTACCTAAAATACTTCTATTGAACGCTCAACACAATCGTTGCTCACCACCGCCTACTTGGTCACCAAAGTCTCGGATTCACGGCCCTGACCAGAATTCGAGCCCGTTCCGTCATCTTCCGCAGCCGATGGAGGCGGAACGGGAAGCGGCGTCACGTGAGACTCGGTTACTTTACCGGTGTATTCGATTTCGCAGCAACCTCGGCAAACGGCAAATCCACCCGTTTTGCGGCGGAGCCGGAAATCGCGAATCGCGGGATTGTTATTAATCTCTTTCAACGAGTTCGTGCGCACATTTCCGACTTTGAGAATCCAGCACGGGTACACGCCACCTTTTGAACCGATCGTAAGAGACGACCAGATTGCGCGGCAGCCGAACTCTCGTAGATTGTAGCCCTGATCATAGTGGTTGAGCACTTCGTTGTACGGCATACGCGGCATGCGAACTTCAATTCCGGCCCTTTCGGCCTCGCGGAGAGTCGCGCGCAGTACCGTGTCGAGCCGTTTGCGGTCAATCACCGGTTGCTGGAAATCGCCGCGCCCAATAGTCGACGGATCCACATATCCCAGGTTGGGGATGTCGTGGATTCTCGTTTCTGTAAGCAGATTGAGGATTCCCGCGCCCAGATCCTTCACAATCTTCGGCATCTCCGGAAGGCAGTCGAGATTTGCCTCCTGGATAACCGTGTTAATGTGAATCTTCGGGCAGGTCTTCCGCATCTCGTCCCGGTACCGTGACAGGGCGCGCACCCCGGTCGTGCTTCGGTCGAAAGCGCCTTTCTGAGCACGAATGGAATCGTGAATATCGCGTGTGCCATCCAGGGAAATGCCCGCGAAGAAGAATCCACGTCCGCCTAAACGGCGCGCAGCCAGTTCCACGCAACGCTTCGCTCGCTCTTCGGTGAGCATCGTCGCATTGGAAATGAAATGGACGCGCCGCTTGGAGCACGCGTGCTCGAAGATTTGCATGAAATCTTTGCGAACAAACACTTCGCCGCCCGTAAACGTGATGATGCTGAAGCGGCTCGTTTGATCGATGACGTTGAGCCACTCTTCGGTCGTCAACTCGCCGTCGGCCTGGACCTTGGTGGGGACATTCTCCAGCCAGTCGATGTACTGGCACATCTTGCAGCGGAGATTACAGCGCCGCGTAACTTCCATGTAGTAATGAAGCGGAGGAAGCGACCTGCCTTCCCGGAAAAGCCGGAACGGTATCTCCGTATACAGACGAGTGAGTCCCTGATAGAGGCGGGTTATCGTCCCTCTCTTGATGGGGTCATCAGACGTCATGTGAACTCCTTGGTATGTCCGTGTATCACCAAGTTTTTGCGGCGATGCAGACTCAAAAAGGCCCCGACCGTCGCGTAGGGGCAACAATCCGCGATGAAGTGGTATTTCCCCCGGCAAACGGGAGACTTCACATAGGCGAAGCGTTGCGCTTATCTTACTCGAATTGGAGGTCAAGACCCAAACACGTCAAGACTTAGCGATGGGGATGGACCAGGATAGGCTGGCCAGGCTTCAAGGTTGGAGACAATGGACAGTTTTCGCATTTCGGGTTCCGGCGGCAGAAGTCTTTGCCCGTAAATACGATGAGGCCGTGGTATTCGCCATAGACGTGAACATCCGCCCGGACGTTCTGATGAAAGACCCGCTGTAAATCGTGGTAATCGCCCTTGGCGGGCACCAACCCGTGACGGCTAAGGATACGTCGGGTATAGGCATCGACGACGAAAATGGGTTTGTTGCACGCGTACAGGAGAATGTCGTCGGCGGTTTCGGGACCGATACCGTCGACCGCCAGCAGTTCCTTGCGCAGAACCTCGAGAGGCTGCTTGGCCATGCGCGCCATGCTGCCTTTGTATTGCTCGATGAGATAGCGGCAGAAGCTGCGAAGCCGGATTGTCTTTACGCGGAAGTACCCGGAGGGCCGCAGGGCCTCGTGCAAGAGATCGTCAGAGCTCTCCAGAATTGCCTTGGGATTCAGCAAACGCTCGCGCTTCAAGTTCACGATAGCGCGCTCGACGTTGGTCCAGGCGGTATTCTGCGTGAGCACCGCCCCCACGGCAATCTCAAACGGACTATCCCCCGGCCACCAATGCGTCGGACCGTAGTGTTCCGAGAGCCGGCGGTAGATGTCGGCAAGTTCCTTTTTCACGGAGCTTTCTTGATGGCGACGGGAGCTTTCGCGCCTTGCTTGATAGTATCGGCCAAGCTTCCTTTGTTGATTGCGCATTCGATGAAGCCGGAACTTTGGACGACTACCAAGCGTTCTCCTTCTGGGACCATTGCGTAGGTCTTCGCGAGGGGGGCGGTATAGGTCGCATCTCCAATGGTGACTTCAAGTTTGTCGTCTTCTTTGATGCCGAGATTCTCGAAGTCGACCGATGTGATTGTAGTCACAAGATTGCCGTAGGGATCGGCCCGCATGACAGAACCGTGGGCTGTGTCTCCTTCCACGCGGCTGTGCTCCAATTCGAGTTTGGTTATCGATTCTAGTTTTTCGCCGACATCGACAAGCGGTATTCCTTTTGCGAGGGAGGCGGAGACTGGGCCGAAGATGTCGCGACCATGAAAGACCGTGGAGGTGACTCCGGAGCGCCATAATGCGGTGTTGGTGCATTCACGAACGCTTTTCACACCGAACTTCTCGGCAACTAGCGTGAGGATGCCATTATCGGGCCCGACGAAGAAATAGCCGGCATTGGTTTCTACCGCAATAGCCTTGCGCTCCGTTCCCACGCCGGGGTCCACGATGCAGCAGAAGACCGTTCCCTTGGGGTATTCGCCCGCCGCTTCAGCGAGTAGATAGGCGCCGGTGGTTATGTCGAACGGAGGTATGCCATTGGTGATCTCATCGACTTTAGCCTCTGGAAACTTGGAGTAGACCGCCCCTTTGATGATGCCAACATAGACCGAGTCGGTACCGTAGTCTGTCAACAGAATCACGTGCCCGGAAGGACGTAAAACGTCCTCAGCATACGCCGGCATTGCGGCAATACCGAGCAGAGCTAAACACAAAACGGCGGCAGAGCGTGTGCTTGTGTACATGGCTTGCAGTGTCTCCAAGAGGTTGTCGGGAAGGAGCATACCCGGTGCCGTTGTGCGATGCAAAGTGTGCAACTTGGGAAATGACAATGGGTGTCTAGGGGGTGTGAAAACTGAGAACCGCTCCGTGAGCAATCCAAAAGCCTGGTATGCAGAGGACTTTATTCTTCGCTCACGGAGCGGTTACTTTTGGGATGGCACGCACCTGCTCAGTAGGTCTAAGCAAAGCCGACACGCAACCCCTTCGTATTTATTAAACCCCTGAGCGGGCCTAAGGTTCCATTCCTGCGAATCAAGAGAGCGCCGGAGCCTCCCAAGGGAAGACTCCGGCGCGGTCGCGATGGAGGGGATTCAGGCTAGAGTGTCAGCATGAATGCGACAATGTCGGCTTTCTCTTGCTCGCTGAGCCGCAAACCCAGGACAAGATTGAAGAATTCCATGGTGTCTGCCAGCGTGAGCAAGCGATCATCGTGTAAGTAGGGCGGTGAATCTTTGATGCCGCGTAAGGTGAAGGTCTTGATAGCTCCGTCCGCGCTTGCCAAACGCCCGTTGAGCATTTGCTCCTTGTAGAAGCGCTCAGTCTGAAGGTTGTGCATCTGGCCGTCTGTGTAGTAAGGCGCGGGATGGCATTCGGAGCATTTCGCCTTGCCAAAGAAGAGCTTTTCGCCGCGCTTCTCCGCGGCCGTCGCTTTTGAGGGGTCGAGTCTGCCGAACACATCAAGCTTGGGCGCGGGCGGAAAATCGAGTATGGACTCGAATTCGGCCATGAAGTGCACCTGACTACCACGCTCCAGGATGTTCACGCCCTTCTTGGTTGCAGTCACGGGGTCGCCGTCGAAATAAGCGGCGCGCTGCTCAAATTCGGTGAAATCTTCGATAGAGCGCAAGGCGCGCTGGGAGCCGAAGAGGCGCGAAGTCGCTACGCCACGGAGCGATGGGGTATCAATGCGGTGACGGAATTCCTGAGGGCGAATGTCACCGACCAAGTGTGTCGCGGCATTGGTATGGCCGTTGACATGACAGTCGAAGCAGGTAACACCGCGGCTAGGCTTCAAGGAGCGGCGATCATCCGTCAGATTGAATTGTTGTTGCGTGAACGGAGTGACCAGCAGTCGCAAGCCTTCCAACTGTTTTGGGTTCAGAATCCCGTCGAACAGTTCGAAGTAGTTCATTCCCGTGACTACTTTGCCTTGGGAAACGTCGCCGAGGTCGGGACGCGTCACGAGGTAGATCGCTGGAGGATATTCAGGAAGGAACTGTGTGGGGAGATCGAAGTCAAGGTCGAAGCGTGTGAGATCGCGGCCTTCCTGTTTGTTAATCTCATCGATATGGTGCTGAGGAAACACCATGCCACCCTCGGCGTGATTCGGATGCGACAGGGGAAGCAGACCTGCGGGGAAGAGCCCCTTCTCCTTGATCGTCTCGGGCTTCATCTTCGCCAGTTGGTTCCAGGTGACGCCAGCAGGCAGTTTGACGCGCACGCCTTCTTGAACGGGTTTGCCACGCGACATTTTTGCGGTGGCGCTGGGGCGATCGCTCAGGTCGTATCTCGATTCCAGAAACTCTTTGTGAGCTTTCTCGATCTCCGGTTTCTTCTCCGACATGCGTTTCACGACGGAGTCGAAGGGTTCATGAATCACCACCGGTGAATAGCTGGTCGGCTTCTTGGCGTCCTGCGCGTTGGCACACAACGCAGGACTTGAGGCCACTACAGCCCCGAAAACGACGCTTCCGAGCAGGCGCCATTTCTTGGTTTGCATAGACCATTCCTCCCTCAGTCTTATGGATTGCCCTGCAACACGAGATAAGAATTGTTCTTATCTATGAAATACCCTACAATAAGAATTACCCCTTGTCAAGAAGAATTCCGCCTCAAGAACGGCTGTCGCTTTCGGACACAAATAGGGTATAGTTAGGATGTAGGCAGGCTGGTCCGGTCGCGCTGAGAACTCTCAACGCCCAAGGGGGACCGTGAAACCTGTTCATTCGAGAAGCACGTAATTTGCGATTTGCAGGGTGACTATGAGAAACGAGACGATCGATTCCAAACAGATGATGACGCGCTTCATGGAAGCGTGCAGAGACGCGGGCGTCAGGGTGACTCCGCAGCGGATTGAGATCTTTCGAGAGTTGATGGGCCTCGATACGCATCCCGACACCGAGACGGTTCACCGTCGCGTGCGCAAGAAGATGCCGAGCATTTCACTCGATACCGTGTATCGGACACTGGGCCTGTTAGAAGAAAAGAAGTTGATATCGCGTGTGGGATCGCTGCCTGGGCCCGCCCGTTATGAGGCAAATCCAGATCCTCACCACCACTTCGTGTGCACCTCGTGCGGCAGTGTTGCGGATGTCTCCTCCGAGGCGGTCGGCAAGCTTCACGTGACAGACAAAGTACTGCCGGGGTGCTCGGTGAAGTCCATTCACGTGGAGATACGCGGACTCTGCTCGCGTTGCGCGCACAAGTAGGCTGGCGCGTAAAAGGGTCCACCTTTACCTCTATCCGCGACCGAAAAACGAAAAGGGAAGACATCCCTACTAGAGGAAGCCTTCCCATCGTAGTTGAAGTATTAGCCTCTACCCCGGATTTCTCACGAACACACTTGAACCTCTCTCGTAACCGGTGTGTTTGCGAGACCTGCGACGAAAAACAAAGCTGTTCTCCGAAAACAGAGTGTGTTCTTGTGAAATCCTCATGGCATGACCTCAAAGTCTTGCACGCGAGCAATTTGCGTCGGCGCTCAATCGCGCCGGTGCAAATTGCGGACTACCCTTCCTGATCTTCTCGCAGCTTCGCCAATACGCTGAAATCCTCCAGGGTGGTGGTATCGCCGCTTGTGTCGCGGCCCGCAGCCACATCGCGCAGCAGACGACGCATGATCTTGCCCGATCGCGTCTTGGGCAGCGCATCCGTAAAACGAATCTGGTCGGGCTTGGCAATCGCGCCGATTTCCTTCGCCACGTGTTCCCGGAGTGTATCTTTGTCGCGTTCCGTTGGAGTTGTACCGACGGGCACCGACACGAACGCGCAGACACCCTGCCCTTTGATCTCGTGCGGGTAACCCACAACGGCCGCTTCCGCGACCATAGGATGCGACACGAGGGCCGATTCGATTTCCATCGTACCTAGACGGTGTCCCGAAACGTTGATCACGTCATCAATGCGACCGATGATCATGTAGTAGCCGTTTTCGTCAACGTAGGCGCCGTCACCCGTGAAGTACCAACCTTGTTTGGCGAACTTCGACCAATAGACATCCTTGAAGCGGTCATCCGCATGGTAAAGCGTGCGCAGCATGGCGGGCCACGGTCCTGTCAGCACCAGAAGGCCGCTGTGCGAATGGTCAACTTCGTTGCCTTCTTCGTCGACTATCATCGGCTTTACGCCGAAGAACGGGCGTCCCGCTGAGCCAGGCTTTGCACTCATGGCGCCGGGGAGTGTTGTGATCATGATGCTACCGGTTTCGGTTTGCCACCACGTATCGACAATCGGACAGCGCTCGTTGCCGATGTACTTGTGATACCACATCCAGGCTTCGGGGTTAATTGGTTCACCCACGGTGCCAAGTAAACGCAGACTGCTCAAGTCGTGTTTCGCGGGCCAACCTTCACCCCAGCGCGAAAACGCGCGAATGGCGGTAGGCGCGGTATAGAACACGGTGACTTGGTAGCGCTCGATGATTTGCCAGAACCGGTCAGGTGTCGGATAGTTGGGCGCACCTTCGTACATGACGGTCGTCGCGCCGTTGGTGAGGATGCCGTAGATCACATAGCTGTGACCGGTAACCCACCCGATGTCCGCACTGCACCAGAACGTATCCTCTTCACGAAGATCGAATACGTACTTTGAAGAGAGATACGTTCCGACCATGTATCCGCCCGTGGTGTGCAGAATGCCTTTTGGTTTTCCTGTCGAACCGGACGTGTACAGAATGTACAGCGGATGTTCCGCATCCAGTTCTTCCGGCGGGCACACATCCGAAGGCATGAGCATGATCTCGTGCCAGAAGATGTCGCGACCGTGGACCATCTGAACCGGTGTGTGCGTGCGTTCAACGACGATGACGCGCGCGACCGTCGGACACTTCAGAAGCGCTTCGTCGACGGCCTTCTTGAGTTCGACGACTTGTCCGCGGCGATATCCGCCATCGGACGTGATCACGACGCTCGCGCCGGCGTCATTGATGCGGTCCACCAACGCGCTCGCGCTGAATCCGGCGAAGATGATTGAATGGACTGCGCCGATTCGCGCACAGGCCAGCATCGCGATCGCCAACTCCGGAATCATGGGCAGATAAATGGCGACGCGGTCGCCGGGTTTCACGCCGAGACCGCGCAATGCGTTGGCGAACTTGCAGACCTGACGGTGCAACTCGCGGTACGTAAGAATTGTCCGCTGCCCGTAGGGTTCGCCTTCCCAGATGATCGCGGCCTTGTTCTTGCGCCACGTCTTCAAATGCACGTCGAGGCAGTTGTAGGACACGTTCGTTTTGCCACCTTCAAACCACTTGTAGAAGGGGGCATTGTCGTCGTTTAGTACACGCTTCCACTTCTTGAACCAATGAAGTTCGGACGCGGCCTTTCCCCAGAATGCTTCGGGATCTTCGATGGATTCGCGGTACATCCGCTCATATTCTTCGGACGAGCGGACTTTGGCTTTCTTGGAGAATTCGGTGCTGGGCTCGAAATGACGATTCTCCACCAGGACATGATCAATGGCAACACTCACGGCTGTATTACCTCCCACAGCATGGATACTCCCCGCCCAGACGCGGGGATTCCGACCACCTTGCAGACAGACCGGCGACATTCTTTCATTTGCGCCGTGCCGTGTCAATTTTGTTTTACGCGTCTATCTCTGGGAGCAATCCATCGCATGCAGAGATCAGCGAATTGTGGTGGTTCAAGAAATGTGCGCTCGAAGTTTGACTTAGCCGTTTTCGATTGCTATACTAGCTCTTCAATCTGACGCGGGGTGGAGCAGTCTGGTAGCTCGTTGGGCTCATAACCCAAAGGTCGTAGGTTCGAATCCTACCCCCGCTACCATTACAAGTCGAGGACTTACGCTAGCGTAAGTCCTTTTTTTATGCCCGAAATGGCCGGTATGATACTTAATGTGATACTTGTGAATCGCATCCGCCCTTCCTGCCGCCGAAAGAGAGAGTTCGCCACACAATCTGGGCTCCGACAAGAAGGAATGAGTGTCACGGCCTCTCTCTGAAAACGATTTGCGTGTATTAAGCCTGCTACTACGTCGGTGGCAAGCAGCGGTCTCTAGGGCTATCCATATGCGATACGGCGAACTCGGCTACTTTTGCTAACGTCCTATCGCGGATGTGCACGTTGAGAGGAGAACATGGGTACACGTCGCGGAAAATGCCGCTCACGAGCCAGAAATCCTCACAGACCTGCCCGGAGTACTTCGTGCAATGCTCGGCCTCGGGAATGTCTGACTACCATTTCGCTGCCCATCCCTTAGCCAATGCCTCGGGCATAGAGCGATGGCAGGGCCCGCGCCATTCGATTGGCTTAGTGCCCCAGATGTGGAGGTTGCAGCAATCGTAGAGGCAGTGATCCTTGAAACAGGGATCTTTTTACGTCATGAGGCCGCCCGCGATGAGGTACTTGCGGTACACCGGTATGAAGGCCGTGGGTTCGGCATCCTGCCACACCCACCCATTGGCCCGGACTTCCTCTTCAAGCGCGCGGAGTTGATCCTGGAGCATGGCGATGCTCGCCTCCCCCCATTGCCGGTCAGCGGTCTGCACGAACTTAGAGAGAACAGGCAACAACTGCGTCGGTCCGTCCAGGCCGCGCTACGTGATGATAAGTTCTGCCTGTGTTAGCCGGAATCGCGTAAACGGCACTCGAAGCGCCGACCAACTCTAGTACCTGCAATTGATGACTTCGTGGATATCTGAGACGATGAGTTCCACTCGGTTGCCACGCTGTTTGATCTGTGACGTTCGATTCAGAGCCCTCGCCCTCTTCAAACCATCGCGAAGTTCGATGCCGGCCCGGAACATGGGCGTATCCTCGATAAGGCCGGGCAGAACGTAGGGCCGTTCCTTGACCGGCGTCGTTTGAGGCGTCGCGTTGTAGGCAATGAGATGGATGCGCAGCGTCCGCGTCTCCAGATCATCCGTCACAACCGCCTCCACGTTGGCTGGAGCCTCGATCCGGACGCGTGGAGCGGGATTCAGGAACCGCACGGCATTTGCCCACAACTTTCTGGTCTCGACGATATGATGTTCTCCGGCAGTCGCAAAATCGGGTGAGCCCGCAAAGGTGAGTACCACACCCTTGCCGACGGAATTCACGAGAACGGCAGGGCCAACAACCTTTCGCGCGCTGAGCGGCCAGTCAGCGTTGTAGCCCTCGGGCTTCGCGAGTGAAACGCGATGGGAATCGAGCAAATCGCCAACAGAGGTCGCGGTGGTTGGCTCGTACAGAGTGGCCGGGCCACAGACCAGAAAGGGCCAGTCAGGAGGAAGTCCGGCGGTCAGCTCCGGCGGCGCCTCAGTCCCGTTCGCGAACCGCATCCAGTTGTCCGAGGTTTCGAGCCGACCTTCTACCTTCGCCCCGATCAACTCCTCCAGCGTCGAGGCTGCCAGTGGCCTGCCCATGCGATCGAACTGTCCGCTCTGGCCCGTGACGATTAGATTGCCCCCCTCCTGCACATAGCGCCTGAACAGGTTTACTTCGGGTTCCGTGAGGATTCCGGCGTTTGGCAGACATACAACCGGGAATTGCTTCAAGCCTTCGAGGGTCAGATTCTGATCGAACAGAAAACCGAATCCGAGATGTTCGTATACGCACGCCTTGTGCGCGCCTTGGACGCTCTGGAACCACGTCGCGGGTTTGTCACGTCCGATCCAGTCACGGGACCGTGCACTGAAGTAAATGCCGACCTCACGGAGGGGCGCGTAACCGAATTCGTTCCGTTTAGACTGCGCTTCGCCGAGTAGCGCACCGATACGGTCATAGGCCACCGGGTCGAGCGAGCCGTCGTAGGCCGTCTTGTCAATCATCGTGACGAACGCGCCATGCGCAAGCAGCGTGAACAACTCCCAGCGCATGTCATTTAGCGGGCGGGTGGTTTGGTCGTGATACATGCGCACGCCGCGCTGCACGGCGACTTGGAACGGCCTGCCGGGAGTGGCCGCGCGATACCATTCGGCGTTGAAGCTGGCCGACAGAGCGCCGAAGGCCCAGAGTCCCGCTTCGCCAGTCACGAAATCGCCATTGCCTGCATGCACCACGGGAGTCTGGCCCACTTCCCACGAAAAGGGCGGGTTGCCGTGGTAATTGAAGTCGACCGTCACGCGCGGGTTGAGGCGGCGGATGTGTTCGGTCAGCATCTTCTCAAACCGATCGCTCGTCGCATATCGGAACTGCAGCATCCGATCCCAGTCGTCATCACCCCAGTTTATCTCCTTAGGCATAGGACGCCCGTAGTCGGCCTGAAAACGCTTCTGGCAATACTCACACCAGCAACCGTGCGGCGGACCGAAACCCTGATCCACCATATCGAGGTGGAAGCCGGCGATGCCGTAGCTCATGATTTCGGCCAACAGGTCCTTGACGACATTCGCGTAGGGCGAGTTGAAACAGACAAGATGGTCAATGGGTTTGCCATCCGCCTGACGCATTTTCCATTCGGGATGCTGACGCAGTTCGTGGGCGGGATACTGAAGCTGACAGTAGGCGATAATGGGCAACTGATGTTTGCGGGCCTCGTCAACCGCCTCGCGCAACACATCGCGTTCGCCGAGCCCAACCGGCTTTGTAACCAGTCCGGAACTATGAAACGTGAAATCGCTGTCCCTAACCCACAGCACAAGGTAATCGGCGTGCGCCGCCACGCTGTGACGAACGATTTCCGCGCCATTGAAGTTGCGGGCATAATCCGGCGCATGCTCGCCGCCTGCGAACTGCGCACCGGTTGGGCCGACCTCCAAGCCAACCAATGCGCGGCTGAACCACGGCGGATCGTCGGCAGCGAGCGTCGGGACGGCCAGGCCCCATCCGACGAGCATGGCGAGCCACAGGGCGAGGGCACTCATGGGTGATTCTGGCTTGACTTTCATTCGTTTCAGTGCCTTTTTGCCACCATGTTGCAGCTTGTTGTGTATCGCTCCGCATCTGACTTGCCCAACAAGCAGTACGGTTAACGACTATCGTTTATCAGGTATACGGTATCCCCCTTCTGGAGGGACTCCGCAATCCTCTCAGTCCACCTTGAAGACCCACGCGTGTAAGCAAGGAGGATTCGCCGACAGGGATTCGGGAATTGCGATGGTTACAGCGTTACCTTCTCGACTCCAGGAGACGGTCTCTGGGCCGCCCAAAACCGAAATTCTCGCGCCGGAAGCCAGCGGGAAATCAGCGATCCTGATTTCCCGTGGAATAACGTGTTCGTCCTTATCGGGTAGATAGATAACGAATCTCTTCCCATCCGCTTTCTGTGTGAAGCGAAGTTTTCCATCTACGTAAGGGGGAAGCGAGCGTGTGCTGTAAATGGCTTCATTGTTCACCTTCATCCAGTCGCCAACTTCCCTGAGCATCACATATATCGGGTCGTCCCAAGTTCCGGTAGGGCTGGGGGGAATGTTCAGCAGCAGGTTGCCTCCTTTGGCCACAATATCAACCAACTTGTGAATTACTTCGAAGCCGCTCACGTATTCTGCATTGAACATATAGCTCCAGCTATTGCAGCTGGTGATGCAGGATTCCCAGGGAAAGTCGAGTGCCTTTTCAGGGACTGTGTTTTCTGGCGTGATATAGTTCTCGTGCGCGCCTCCAACAAACCGGTCAACAACAATTAGCGATGGCTGAATGGCTCTTGCTTTCGCCACCAGTTCATCCATGCCCAGGTCCTGATTCACCTGGCGGGCCTTGACGAATCCGTTGTCGCTGGTCACGCACTTTTTGTAGTACGCCTCCAATTCCTCGCGGCTTCGTTTTTGTACGTCCTGCGGATCGAGCCAGAGGATATCGACAGGTCCGTACTTGCTGAGGATCTCAAGTATCTGCCGGTGGGTGAACTGCACAAAACGATCCCAGCGTTCAGGGTAATCCGCCGGATTGTAATTCACGTTCTGGTCATATGGAGGAAACCTCCTCCACCAATAATCATTGCTGTGCCAGTCGGCTTTCGAGAAGTACGCTCCAATCCAAAAACCTTCTTTCCGGAAGCTGTTAAAAATTTCCCTTGTCACGTCTGCTTTGGGATTAACCGAGAATGGGCATGACGTGCCGGTTATCTTGTAATCGGTCTCCGCAGTGTCATACATGCAGAACCCGTCGTGATGTTTGGTCGTGAAGACGACATAGCGCATGCCCGCTTCTTTGGCTGCCTTCGCCCACCGCTCCGGATCGAACTGAAGCGGATTGAAGGTCTTCGGAAGGTTTTCGTAGTCCTTCAAGTACGCGAAATAGTCCTCTAAATTCCGGTCATTGAACCGGAAGGGCCAGTCACCCGGGCAAATGGTCCAAGATGCTTCCGTGCCCCATTGCGAATAGGGTCCCCAATGCATGAAGAGTCCAAACTTCAGGTCCTGCCATTTTTTAATCTTTTCAGCGACAACTGTGTCCTTGACCGGAACATAGTTCTTTTCCTGGCCCAATACGGACAAAGTCAGGCAGCTCAGGGCGATTGTGAGTTGGATTAGCGTACTCCTCATCATGAGCCTCAAGAATCAATCTCCGTCAGGTTCTCGGTCAATGGATGCCTCTCGATAACTGGCCGCTATCGTCGACGGCGCTCGTCGAGCAACGGCTTGACCGCTTTGATGCGATTGTCGTCAAGCGTGACGTCTCCCGCCTTTTCGCCGATGCGGATGCCCGCGTCCTTCGGGTCATCGCACTCGATGGTATTCCCACGAATGACGGTGCCGTTTGTCGTGCCTTCGATATTCAGACCGACCTGGCGATTGTTGCGTACTATGTTCTCCGTGAACGTGATATTGTGCGCCGCCATCGGTTCTGTTTCGTCGCGCCAGAGGACGCCCCCCTGCGCGTTGTTCGAGATGATGTTCCGGTGGATGATGTTGTCTGTGTCTTTGTGGCCGATGGAAATGCCCGTTGCGCCGTTGTTACAGAACTCATTGTCTTCGACCACCGCGTCGCGTACGCGCCAACAGAAGAAGAAGCCGTCCGCCCCGTTGTGCCGAGACCTGCAACCGCGCACGACCGCCCGCTGCGAACCGCTTCCGGGATGAATACCGCCACCGGTACAACGCTCAACGACGCAGTTCAAAACCTGCACATCGTTGGACTGCTGGAAGCTGATGCCGTCTCCGCTATAACCACGGACAGTGCAGCCCTCCATCACGCCGCCATGTCCCTGATAGAAGAAGATTCCCGCTCCCCGGCACCCGTCTATGCGGCCATTCTTTACATGGTTGCCGTCAACGGTGAGATTCTCGATTCGAAAGTCCTCCACGTGGTAAGCGCTGATGACAGGGAAAATAGTCGCTGCGTAGGCATCGTCGGCTATCATGCAGTCCGCATTGAGCGGACGGCTCAAGGTTAGATAGTTGTCCTTCTTGTTCAGAATCGTCGCACATATCGTATGAAAGCCGTTGACGCGCTTTGTGGCGACGTGAATGCCATAGCCGACCTCGAAACCGTCAGGATTCTGAACCGTTACTGCATACTCGCCGAAATCGCCGTCAGCCGACAGTAGGCTGCGCACCTCGTCACACTTCTTCAGCACGGTCTTATCGCCGGCTCCCCGCAGGGTAACTCCCGTACGCATATGTAACGAGTCGCGCATCCAATACTCGCCGGGGCCGACTTCGACAGTCCCCCCGCCGAGCTGGCCCACATAGTCTACCGCAGCCTGAATTGCACGATTGTCGTCACCGACGATGTCTGCCGCGCGAAGTCCCACCGTAATGCGTATCGAGGGATGCGCAAGCAGGTCGTTTTCCGGATGACTGCGTCTGGCGGACTCGTTGCCTGGCGGAACCTCCGCCTGAACAGTCAACACATAAACCGCCGCGATGACCAGACCCAATTTTGTTCTCAACGCCATTTACTCCCCATCTGTTGCTCCTCGGAGTCTTCGGTTTGCAGGTCCGGGTCAACTACCGATACGGGGCCGAGTACCGGTTCTGCCGGAACGCGCACGTCAGCGTTTATTCTGGTATTCCCGAGTTCGGAGTCCGCCTATCGATCTTCGACATTCCACATATACGTCGCCACCGACGACGGCGGGAGTTCTGCTTTGAATGACTTTCCGTTGCAGACTACTGCAAAGGCCTGCGACGTAGTGGCCGAGTTTGCAGCAACCAACACCACGCGGCCATCTGGATTCACAAATGCCACGTTACTGAATGTACGAATATCAGGCAGCGAGGATTCCACGCGGACCGCGTCGCGGTGGATGTACTTCATGAACTGGCCTTGCATGTAGTAGTCGAAGTTGTACCGGACCGACCCATCGTCCAGGAGTTCTATGCACGTGGGGCTGGCCCGGTGCGGACCTCGGTTGGGTTTCTGGTGTTCATCAAGCATGATTACCCAAGCGTTATACGAACGAGACCAGTGGCGCAGTATCTGAGTCAGGCGTATTGCGCCGTTGGCTCGGAAGACGGAGCCCTCGGTGAAATAAATGTGCTTATCCGGAAATTCGGACTTGAAGGCCGATTGAGCCTCCACTTTTCCCTCGTAGTGGTGAAATGCGGTGCCATCCACATATTGCGCCGCCAGCGGATCGGACAGAATGGCGCGCGGAAAATCGAGACGGTTCCAATTGTGGTCCCAGCACCAGATCAACGTCTTCACGTTGTTCTGTCTGAAGAGAGGGCCAAGATGGTCACGGATGAAGTCCCGCTCTTCCTCGCCAGTCCACAGCGTGGTGGGATAGCCCTTGTGGGACATGCGAGGCTCGTTCTGCAGCGTGATCGCGTACATGGGAATACCCTCGGCCTCGTAGGCCTGGATGAACTTGAGCAGGTATTTGGCAAACGCCGGGTAACACTCTGGCTTAACACTGCCGGTCTCCAACTTGCCTGACGTCTTCATCCACGCAGGAGGACTCCACGGGGAACCGAAAAGCAGCAGGTTGGGGTTCTTCCGCTGAGCAATCTTTATGGCGGGGAGAATGTAGGCGCGGTCTTTCTCAATGGAGAACTTCGTGAGCTCCGGATCGGTCTCTCCTTCCGGCAGATCGTTGTAGGTGTAGTAGGGTTCGCCGACAAAGTCAGACGTGCCGATACATACCCGCATGAGGTTCATTCCGATGCCGGTTTCCGGGCTCATCAGTTTCTCGATGACTTCTTCGCGCTTCTCGGGGGGGAGCTTCGAGAGATTCTCACAGGTTGCGTGATCGAATGAGGCGCCAAGTCCAAGTATGGACTGGCCCTTTTTCGACACGTCCACCTTTATAACCGGATCCTTGGTCCTTCGAGCCTTGCCCAATTGCAGTGGGCTTTCTGAACTCAGGCTCTTAGAACCGTCCTGGCTGGACATCACAACTTGGACAGTATCAGCGGCGGACGCGGAGAAACAGAAGAGCAGCGCAGCCGTAATCGTTACTGCAGTCCATTTACACGAACTATTTTGCTTCATGGCTTTCTCCTTTATTTCAAGGACTGCAGCAACTCGACCAGCTGCTGAAAGTCCGCGTCATTTCGCGCAGGATCAAATTGCAGCGCATCCTCAGCCGCAACGAGGCGTTGTCGCTTCGCCTCTAATGAGGAGCGTAGGCTGGCGTCCGGCGACACAACATAAATGGCTGCACGGCTCGCTTTCTCACGGATCTCTACCGCGGAGCCCTTGCGGGACCAATTCGTGTCATACAGCCCGTCGGCGTCCAGGCGAAAGACGTCCTTCACTTCACCGAAGTACGTCGGCAACTGGAAGCGCCATTTGGCACTCCGCGGTTCGCCGAATTTGAATACTTTTTCGTCCCGGTCGGGAACGTAGTCCAAGTCCAGAGCGAACAGAAGCGCCGCGCGGGGCCCGCAGACCGATGCAAGGTCCCAGTCTGGTTTCTTGCCACGGGTCAGCCGTTCAAACTGGTACGCATCTCCTTCAAGAAGGAATTCATCAATCATCCTCAATTCACGCCCTATGCGGCCTACTTCGTCGAGGGTGTCGCGCCACATCGTCAAGGTCTTTAAGCTCAAGTTGAACCAGTAGAGGGATGTGATCCGCGTAGAGATGGCGTGGTAGGCCTGCATTCGAATCTCGTCCGGGGTCGGAGAGGTCCGCTTTCGTCCGCCGTACTGTTCCCAGCCTTCGTGCGGCCCCTGGGACCATATGGCGCACGGCATGGGCCGGTTCAATTCACGAAGGGACCGGCACATATCTCCAATTGTCTCCAGGGGTGCGCCCCAACCTATCCTCACATCTTTGCCCCATCGTTCGTACTTGCGCCACGCGTCGGCCGAGGGCGCCGTAACCCGGTAGGCATCATAGTGCGGAAAGTCGCTGAGTCCCGCGTAGTCCCGCCATATTCGCTCTTCGCTGTGCGTTACTGTCGTTGCCAGTCGGGTCGTCGTGTATGGGTGCAATTCGGTCCAGACTTCTTGTGGCAGAACGGGACGGCCGCCGCCGTATTGGGGCTCGCCCAGGAATTCGACCCCATGAATCTTAGGGAGCATCGCGTCTGTGTCATAGATCTCAAGGGGTTTAATCGCTCCGAAATACTTCAATGGATATCGCTCGTAAAGAGGAGTATCGCTGTACCCCGGTGTGACCAGAAGATGGGCCGTATTGACATAGAGTCGCTTGAGGGCCTTAAGGAAGACCTCGTGCGTTACCGGGTTGCCATTGCCATTTACCCAACCGCCGGAGATGTCAAACCGTTCTGGCTTGATTCGTAGATACGCCCAGACGGAAAGAGTCTCGCCTCCCGCGCGTGCCAGTTCAACCTCTATCGCTGCGTAAGTGAGAGGAAGTGGACCCGTCCTGACCATAAAGCCGCCCCGGTCACCGGGCGGAATCGTCGTGTGACCGTTGAAATTCTCAGGAGACAGGCTAGCCTGTGCAAGCAGCACGCGGGGCGATTTCGGGTCTGGAGGCAACCACAAACGGCATGATCGTATATCCAGTGCCGTATCCGAAGCGTTGGCGACGTGGACTATCATCTGGTCGGGCTGAATACTTGAATCCGGCCCGAGAAAAGTTACGGCGGACAGCCAACAGCCCGGTTTATCGAGCGCCAACTCCTTGGCGAGCCACGGACTATTTTCCGGCCCGAATTCAAGAGGCACGCGACCTCCGGGCCCGAACCGGGCCGTTCTGCTATTGAATGTCCAAACCGTTAACGCTCCCGGTGGCAACGCGGTCTCTTCATTTGGCCTGGCTGAAGGCGTGTCGTGCCAGGACCAGGCACGGGCATCAAGCAGTTCCGCTGGAGCCTTGCCGTCAAACAATACCCTGGAGTCTTTGTCAATGACGAGTGTCTTGGCGTCAGTCGTCCCCGCGTTGCGCAGGAACAATTGCACTCGCGCACCGACCGCAGGCTCGGGATCCCTGGCGTACCGCATAGAATCCGCCATAACGTGCGGCGTGAGGGAAATACCTGCGATATCGAGATGCTGATTGTCCGCTACAGCCGAGGAAAGAATGGCAAACCCCGATACAAGAACTGTCTTAAATACGTTTGAAATCATGGCTCTGCGTTTTCCTTCATATTTAGCGTCACGGCGAGTTGCCGGCACAGCCGTGACGTCGTACCCCATTCCGTGCCCTCCTGGTTCACTTCGCTTTGAGACCATCCTACGGGCCCTCAGAAATGGGGACCATGTCCGCGCCGGTGTTTGGTCCGCTGCACGAACGTTTTGCCCGGCCTCGAAGGCAATGCCTCCTGAACCAAGTATGACCGCGGTCGCGCCAATCCCTCGTAGCAGTTCTCTTCTTTCCATATGTGCGTTTCTCTCGGGTGTCTTTCACCAGCCTCGTGGACCTTGCCGCAGAACCATCTACACACTAGCACTAACCCTTCGAGTCCGTAACCGGAAACTTCCATGCTGTCGCGATGGCCAAGAGGCCAAAGAGTCCACCCATCGGCCCCACGAGGTAAATGCCCTCAGGGCGGTCGACGGCATTTCCAAAGCGATCGAGCAGGAAGGTGGCAAGCACAATGCTCACGGCAATCCCCGCTTTCCACGTGATGTTGTTGAACGCAAAGTACACCGCGTCGTTTCGCGCTCCGGTGCGCCGCTCCTCGGCATCGACAATCGCGCCGATAAGCGGAAAGATAACGACGTAAAGCAGTCCGTTGCCGACGCCGGAACACGCGAAAAGGACCTGCGCCCAGCGCAGCTTGACTAGGGGATCGGCATCGGCATGGCCTATCGGATACATGAACGGCAGCGAGACTGTCACTATACCAAGGGCAGAGAAAAGGACCCCGCGGGTCGAGAACCATCGGGACAGCAGCGGAGCAGCCGCGGATGCGGCTAGCGAAGTAATCATGAACGGTACCATCACCTCGGCCATCGTCCCCTCGTCCCCGCGTAATGCGGTTTCGATCCAATGGGGCAGAACGCGCTGCGGGGCCAGAAAACCAATATTGAACAGCGCAAAGACAAGCAGGTAGTTGAGAAAGATGCGATTGCGAAGTGCGCCGCGCACGACAGGCCAGCCCAGCGCGGTTGGCGGCGGTCCAGAGCGTAGTGGCTCACGCACACTCCACACGAGCCCCTGAAAGCCAAGTACAGAAACCACGGCGAGAATCGCCGCAACGCACTGGTAGCCTACCGCGGAAAAGCCGCCCTGCGCGGTGTGGCGTGCCGAGTCCAAAGCGGCGATGCCCTCGCCCGCAAGGGCAATAGCCGCGAGCACACCGATGGTCGTACCGGCGCCGATCCAGGCGCCCAGCCGTGTGCGAGCGCGCGGTGTTGCCGCAACTTCGGGTACAAGCGCCATCATCGGCACGGCGCAGAGCGTAAGCGCGGTCCAGTGCAATTGAAGCAGTACCGCTACATGGATGAAGTTTGCCGCGGAAGGATGATTGTCTGGCGGCATCCAGAACAGGATGCTGGTCGCGACGAGCGGTAAGGAACCCCAAAAAATAAACGGGCGGCGCCGGCCAAGAATACCGACGTAGCGCCGTCCCTCCCGGCAGCCATCTGACCAGGCGCCGACAAAAATATCGCTGAGCGCGTCCAGCGCGCGGCCTGCGAAGAATGCTACCCCGATGAGACTTAGCCCGAGATAGGCTGTACGCCCCGTACCATCCGGAGGGTGCAGGAAGTAGGGCCCATACTGATTGATGTATTCCATGGACAACTGAACGGCCACGGCCGCAAACATGAAGGCCAGGCCGGTCTTCCACGGAACAACATCCGACGCACTGTCCTCTGTATTTTCCGTGCTGTTCAACACATTGAAAACCTAATCGGCGGACCAAGAAGTCATTTGTGCGTTCCACACAATCGTTGTAGCTCGACAGGTGTCACCAGCGAATCAACTCCTAACAAGGTGCGCGCCGCGGACAACACCACGCGTTCGTTGTCTGAACCTGCGGACAGCAATTCCTGAATGCCTGCACGATTGAAAATTTCTTGAGCGACGACATAGCCGATCTCGTCGTTGGCCATCGCGACCACGAAGGGATACTTCGCCGGCATCATGCTTGTTAGCTTCGAGACGACTTCCGGGTGGGGTTCCCCGGGCACTGTGAGGAACTGCGCCGCACCGATCTCGATCAGGCACATTTCGTTGTGCTGCACGCCATCGGCGGCGTCCACCGGCAAAAGCCCAAGCGCATGCGCCTTCAGTACCTCGCCGGAGGTCACGGGGAAAGCAGTCGGCACACGACGGTACGTCAGGCGAGGCCGGACGCACCATTCAAGTGCGCCGGCTGCACGAAGTACGGCGCTGGTGGCCACTCCGGCGACGGCGCGCAGTGCCGGCTCCATGGCATCAGGTTCGTTTACCCCTTGTGGAATTGGCTCGACCCCACCTAGGGCGCGCTGGAACACGAGCGTTTCTCCGCCGAGTTCGCGCGTAATGTCGTCGTACACATACGCAAAGAAGTCGGCCGAAACCAGGGTTGATTGGTCCCCGAGCACATCGGGATGATTCCCGAGGTTCACCACATTGGCGATAGCCTTATCCGATGCGTCATCGACAACACGCATCAGCAGCACATCGGTGTCCATGACACCGGGGTTATGCCAATTGCGCGCGAACGAGGGAATCTCGACTCCATCGAACGGAAGCTTGGCTGTACCGAACCCTATTTTGACGGGTACAAGTTGATCGGCCGCCTTGTCAATTGTCTTTGCGATGGTCTCGCCGACACGGTCAACGTACGCTTGGTCAACGGCCCCCGGAGGTCCAAACATGCCCAGGATACAGGGGCAGCTGTGCGTGTGCGTTGTACAGATCACTACATTCTGCGGCGACACGGATGTCTGCAATGAACGCACACGCTCGACCCAGAGATAGAAGTATGCGATTAGATCCACGACGACCAAAGCCACACGCGTATAGCCGTCATCGATAACCATTGCCTTAACCTGGAGCCTATCATTGACCCTAGTCGAAAGCCGGTCACTCCAATAGCCGTCCAAATACACTGGGCCTTCGGGGGTGATATCCGCGGTAGCCACGCCGGCGCGCATCCCGGCAGGAACATCTGCCCTCGAACCCGGCATGAGTAGTTCCGCCCGAAGTTTCCTGCTCGCAGCGCGGGCAGCCTCACGCATGTCAAGCGCTCGGCTTTCCCATGCTTCTTCCATAATCGTTCTCCTCAGAGCATTCGATAGGTACTACGTGGAGTGCTTCATCCGTACTTCGTGTTCTAGCTCAGGTTTGGTCAGTGGCCATATATTCCTCGATGGCATCCTGAACGACCTCGACAGGCCCATCTCCGGGCACGCGAAAGAAATCCACGCATGCCCCTTCCATGTTGTAGACCTCGACGCGCGTACGGCCTTTCCACGCGAGGACCAACTTGCGCGGCTTGTCGAATCGCACGTAGCAGGCACCATCAAGTTCTTCCAGCAGCTTCGTATATGGATGTTCGGGCATTAATCACACTCCTTGAGATTACACAGGACCCATCCGATGCCCTTTCGAATTCGGAAGGATGCAAGGCGGCACAATAGCGCACGCTTTACTTGTCCGCTGCTCTTGCTATCCGCGCTCGACTCGAAAGCGCACCGGGTTCTACCGTGATGATCCGAAGCCCTTCGCTCTCAAGTTGTTTCAGCGCGAAGACCGTCGACGGGTGTCTGTCCGTGATTAGCGTGTGAATTCGGTCCAATCCACAGACACGGCACATGGACATGGAGCCAATCTTGCTATGATCCGCCATGATAATCACGCGTTCGGCTCTCTCGATCATGGCAAGCTGGTTTTCAACGACGAACTCGTTCGTGTTATGGATGCCGCTGGAGCAAATGCCCCCTACGGACATGAAGGCCCAGTCGGCGTGGTACCGAGCGAATGACGCGGTCGCCTGAGGACCGATAAGCACACCGGACTGCGGGTAGATATAACCGCCTGTAAGAAATAATTCAGGTCCCGGGTCGCTGCTCCACCGCTCATCTATCGCCACGGCCAACCGTATGGAATTTGTAATTACTCGAAGTGGAAATTGTGGAAGATGGTCGGCCAAGTAAAAGGTCGTAGTCCCGCCATCAATCATGACAATGTCATTTGGCTTCAAGAGCGAGGCCGTTTCCTTCGCTATCGCGGACTTCTCTTTCGAGTACTGATCTTCACGGCACCAAAAGGGCACCATGTCGCCAGTGGAGATCCTTGCCGTACCTATTCCGCCGTGGGTGCGGACTGCCAAATGCTGGCGCGCCAAGTCATTGAAATCGCGTCGCACAGTGGCAGGACTGGTCTTGAGCAGCAGGACCGCTGTTTCCACAGACATCGCATCGTGCTCGGTCAAATATGCCAGGATATGCCTATGACGCTCGTGTCGAAGCATGGAAACTTCCCTGCGTTTGAATTTGAATGACCGACACTGATTGAAGTCTATATATAAAGCCATAACGTGTCAATATCAATCACCAAAGTGATTAAAATCGCTCAACACGTAGACAGGTGTGGACAGACCGTTGGGAGGTAAAGACCCCCTCGAGGCACAGCAGGCATGAGTCCATGACTCTTCTACGGGGGCCAACGACAGACTGGGCAATACTCAGTTTGAAACCTGCAAATTGGCGACCTTGGTGAAAGTGATTAACATAGGCATGTCGTGAGGGGCGAGTGTGTCTCGCTCGGTTGTTGCAAGTTATGTATTTTGCAAGTACTTGTGCTGGAACGGGTTAAGATCATCACAGACCGAAGGTCGCAGGTATGAATCCTACCCCCCTACCATTTAAGTTTAGACGGCGCGCAGAGTTGTGCGTGCCGCTTATGATTTCTTTGCGTTACTTCCCACTTGGTGTACCGTGAACGTTAGCGTGTGCTTTTCTGTGTCCAATTAATCACACGCCTGGACGCGTCGACCTGTACACCTCATTCCACTTGTTATCAGCAACTCACTGCCACTTCTTACTGGTTCACGAGCCGGTGATTGATCCGCTTCAAAGAGTCTAGCAATGGCGCTTGAGTTCTCCACCGTTATTCGCTTGCATCTTTTGTTGTACGATTCTCACAGCCAAAAGGCTCCACGGTATCCGGCTGGCCGACGTCAGTTCCCGCAGACAGTCTGGTAAGTCCTATTTTGAATGTTGGCCCATTCTATACGGTCTATCGTGCGATACTTTTCTCCCGCCTTTCGCATGCGCGCGTAGTCCTTAAGAATGTGATGCCTGACGCCATCAGAGTGAGTACCAGCATCATTGCCGTCCACGGTTTCATTGGTACGCCGGGCAGATCACCGCTCTGCGCCACGACAAACACGCTAAACGACGGCGTTGTCACCGTGACTGTGTTCGCCGTTGTGTTGATTGTTCCTTCCAGCGTCGTCACGTCGCCGGAAGTCTCGTCGA
>JAIBAQ010000026.1 GCA_019695095.1 Candidatus Hydrogenedentota bacterium | reverse complement strand
GTTCGCTCAAGGCGCTGCGCGCGCGCTGCAGCCGCTTCTTAACGGTTTCGCGGGATAGGCCGGTCCAGTCCGCGATTTCTTCCGTGCTAAGCCCTGCATGGTAATGGAGGGTGAGCACTTCCCGGAAGTCGGGAGTCATCGTGGCAATCTGGGCCCACAGCGCGCGGTGTATGTCTGCGTTTTCCATACTTTCACGGAAGTCCACCACCAGCGTATCTCCCACTTCTTCCAAGGAGCTTCTGCGCCACCGGTTGCGTCCGGCATTCACACTGACGTTGCGCACGATAATCGCCAGCCACGCGGGGAATCGTTCCGGATCGCGAAGACGGTTCAAGGTCGAGAAGGCCTGCAACCATCCTTCCTGAGCGGCGTCTTCCGCGTCCTGATGGTTGCCGAGGCGCGCGAAGGCCACGGCATACGCCATCCGGTTGTATCGCTGAATCAGCGCCTCAAAAGCATGGCGGTTGCCCGCCAGTGTTTTTCGAATGATCTCCGCATCCGATTCCCCGCGTAGCATTGCGATGCGCTCACTTCCCTGTTTGTTGCTTGATGTCGTACTGTCCCTTGGTCATGGATTTCCGTAGCGCTTTCCAGCGTTGCGGGTCGGCAACCTGGTTTGCCTGATCGCTGTTGGTCTTGCCGAGGCTTTCCAGTTTCTGGCTATTGTACTTTGCCGCATTCTCCCGCAGCACACGGGCGTTTTCTTCAAGCACCTGCCGGCTCTGCTGAACTTGTCCCGTGTCGCGAAGCCGGACCGCAGACTCGTTCGTCTCCGTCGCCAACTGAGCCACGACGCATTCCATGACGTCCGCGTTTTCGCCGGCTTGCGCCAACTCGCGCGAGTCCGTGACAGCCACTTGGGTAGTCGCGCGCTTGGTCTCCAGAGTCTTTGTAAGCAAGTCAACGTACTCGACCTTTGCGGCGGCGAGGATGTGTGAGTCGCCAGCCGCAACCTGAAAATCGATACCAGCGAACGCCACACCCGCAACCAGCATTTGGAGCGTTGCACACACACCCAGAAGCCAGTACGTTCGGCCATTGACAATTCCGTGCCTGCTCATACTCTTGATCCTTAGCGTATACGCTTCATCCGAGCGTCTCTGGAAGGGAGTCAACGTGGGGCTGCGTCTGGGGACAATGCACTGTGGATATGCCCCAAGCGGGAGGCTATTCATGGAAAGCATAGTAATCGTAAGCCATTACGCATCAGTTACATGCGGGTATAGAGACATCTTTCCCGTGGTCTCTCCTAAGAAACAGACAGCGTAAGTTGCCTACGCCCTTACAGGGTTCACGTTGGGTGTGGTTGGATCCTGGGGTCTCGATTGGCGTCTGAGGCACGAATCTCACCCCAGGCTAAAGTCTGCACTCAAGAGAGGGGGCTGTTCGCCTGACTACTGTTTCTACCGCTGTAGCCCGCGCTCCCGCAGTTATTCGCTCAGTACAACGCCAAACGGCCGGGGAACAAATACGACAGAACGAGAACCCTGCCTTTTAGGCGCGGCCCCTTGACAGAAACAGGAAGATTTCATATTATGACAGTTGTCGGATTCTTACATATGTATCTAAAGTGACGCCCGTCGCAAGTGGGGAATGAATGTCCGAACCAGAAAGCATTGAGAGTCAAGGGAAGCCTGTCCGTGGCAAGCAACGCGAGTTGCTTCAGCGCGACGCGATGTTCTTTGAGGTCGCGCGCCGAATCTTCCTTGATGAGGGAATTCACGAGCTTACGGTGAGCCGTTTGGCCGACGTCACGGGGTTCAGCCGGGCCACCCTCTATGACCGGTTTGGGTCGAAGGAGGGTCTATTGGTCGAGTTGGGTATTGCGTGCCAGCGGGAACTGCTTGCATCCATGCAGCGGGCGCTTCTATTTCCTGGCCACCCCCGCGAGCGATTGATGGCGGTAAGCGAGGCGATGGCCATTTACAGCGAGCGCTATTCGGACAACATGCGGATTCTGGCCACAATCGGTGACGAATCGATTGCCAAGCGCGTGTCCGAGGTCCAGCAGGCGCAGATGAGGGCCATTGACGCGGACATGTTTCGCGTCCTGTTGACGATTACCCAGGATGCCGTTGCGAAGGGCGATCTTGTGCTACCCGAGGGATTTCGTCCTGAGTCGCTTTGTTTTCTTTTTTGGACCATGGCAGATGGTATAGCCGCGGCAATGCGCGGATCGGCGCCTCTTGAGGAGTTCGCCATAACGGAACCGGTGAAAGAGTTGCTGAAGTGCGCCCAGTGGTTCCTTGATGGATGGGGATGGCGGCCACTTGCGACTGAGTGGGACTACGCCGCCACGATGCGTCGCGCTTACGAGTTCCTGGAGCAGGAGACCCAGACCGAGGCAATTGAATCTTCGCAGCCAGGCTAAGCGAAGACCACGCAATACGGGGGAAAGGGGGATAGGACATTAACTCTGCATTTCGACGCCAGCATTTCTGATTTAGAAGTACCAAGCAGTAACTGGAGGTGTTAGTGATGCGAAAGAGGGGTTTCACGTTAATTGAATTGCTTGTGGTGATTGCCATTATAGGCATCCTGGCGGCCATCTTGCTGCCTGCGCTTGCGCGGGCGCGTGAAGCGGCCCGCCGCGCCAGTTGCCAGAACAACCTGAAGCAATTGGGCGTCATCTTCAAAATGTACGCGGGCGAGTCAAAGGGCGAAAAGTATCCGCATATGCACAGCTATTCGGGGGCGAATTGCGACGAGTTCAATGTCGGGACGGCAGATTGGCCGATCGACACGCAATTCCAGGGGAATGAGTTGTACCCTGAATATTTGACAGACATCAACGTGCTTCTGTGCCCGTCGGCATCGGGAAATAACAGCGTCGAGTGGTATTTGAACAACGATCCGACCACCGACCAAATCCTGCCCTGCAACATCCGGTCCCACGATTATAACTACTGGGGTTGGGCGCTCAGCGACGAACTTGTGTTCGCCGACCCGGTCAATGGGCCGAGTCTCACGACCGTGACCGTCGGGGACGTCAACACGGCCAACGCCGATGTTGTGGATTTCATGACGTTTATCTCGACGGTGCCGAAAGTGGAAGCAACGGATGCCGACAAATTCGACGAAGACTTTGGAGCGGTCCGCCGCCTTCGGGAAGGCATCGAACGGTTCTTTATCTCCGACATCAACAATCCGGCAGCGTCCGCCAAGGCGCAGAGCGACATCTGGATTATGTGGGACGACGTGTCCACCCGAGTGCCCGGTTTGATGAATCACATTCCCGGCGGGAGCAACGTGCTGTACATGGACGGTCACGTGACGTTCTTGAAGTACGGAACCGAATCGCCGCTGTCGGCGGGAATGGTTCAAGTTGTCTCCGGCAATATTCAGTTCTAGTCCAAAAGTCTACGCCGGCGCTTACCGGTGGTGGTCTAACACGCGGACAATCCGCTCAATACTTCGTATGCTCCGGTGAATTCACCGAGGCATCGAGGGGGGGCTGACGGGAGCGAGCAAAAGGGCAGTACGCATTTGCTCGCTCCCGATGCTTTGTAGCGAGCGTGATGCTCCGCTCCTTAGAGCGTCCTTTGGGTGGGGGCTGCGTCTTTGCCTGGGGCGGCGTCCTCATTGTTTCCGCGACTGCATCTTGGGACCTCGGAGGGCTCTGCGGAGGAGCCGGAAGAGGCTTTGCAGGTTTTACGGTTTATGGTATTCTTCGCGGTGTGGCCAGCTTCGCCGGATGGGGCGGTGCTGGCTCTACGCTGCTTGTAGGGTTCTGGGGAAGAACTTGCGGGCATGGAGCGGATATGCCGTAGGGAATCCGGCAGGGGATTGCACCGTTTCATTTGTATTGGAACGCACGGACGCAGGGACCTCCTGGCGGTGCTGGCGAGGTTTTCGCGATGGTGACAGCGCAGGCGAAATGCGTGGGTAACTCTATATTCGTCAAAGAGTTTCACAGCTCGATTGAGGCCTTGGGCGATACGCTTAACGGAGCGCTCGCCAAACTTATCGAACGCGGGTGGATTACGCGCGACCAGATATTCTACGCGCAGTTGTGCCTGGAGGAAGCCCTGGTCAACGCGGTCACCCATGGCAACCACTGCGATGAGCGGCTTTCGGTGCGCATTGAAGTCACTGAAGAAAATGAAGTCTGCGTGATCCGGGTGTATGACCAGGGAGCAGGATTCAATCCTGATTCGGTCACGTTGCCTGGTTGCGATCATATGAACGGCCGGGGCATCTGTCTCATCCGTTATTGCATGGACGAAGTGAAGTACGACAAGAAGGAACATTGCCTGGAGATGCGGATGCGTCGAAAGGCGTTGTGTAAGGAAGGAGCGCCTCATGAGTGAGCAACAGTTGTTGCGTTTTGAAGAGCGAGGCGTGATCACGATTGGCCACATTGACGCAGCGAGCGTCTTGGATGCCCTTAACGTGACGCAATTCGGCAAAGAGGTCCTGGAGTACGCAACCGCGCACCCGGGGCTCAACTTGCTGTTGGATTTCCAGCGGGTGCAGTACCTGTCGAGTACCGTGCTGACGGAGCTTCTGCGGATCCATCAAGTGTGCAAGGATTCCGGAGGCGGTTTGCGCCTGTGCGGGCTCAACAAGGACATACAGCGCGTGTTCGAGATCACGAACCTGGACAAGATGTTCACCATGTACGGGGCGCTCGACGATGCAATCCTCCGGTATGCGCGTTCACTCACGATTGAAGCCGAGGAGCAGGCCTGGTCGCATCTGACTAAGGACGTGTAATGGCGTTGCGGTTCCAGACGCGTTTGAGCATTGCGATGAGCATGCTCATCGTGGCGGCCGTGAGCGCCATGGCCTTCATCGTTCTTCTGGCATCGATAGCCTCCATCGCGGAACACTATCGCCGGTTTGGTCTGACGGTGACCAAGCTTTCGACGCGCAACATCGAGTATGGGGCGTCGCTGCCGGGGCGCGTGATGGACCGGGTGGGTGAGCAGATGGTGGTGAGCGCGCTCATGCTCGCGGAGCTGGTCGATACGGCGGAAAACCAAGCGAAGCTGTCGCCCGAGGCGATCTCGGAGAAGCTGAAGCGGGTGGTCACGGACTCGAAGAGGCTCAAAGGGTATCCACTGATCGACGATCTGTGGGTAACCGACGAGAGTGGGCGCATCTATATCGGCGCGAATCCCGTGCCTCCGCTTCAGATCACGCCAGACCCCGCGCTTAATCCGCAGAGCCACGTTTTTTACCCGCTGCTGGAACCCGGCGCGATGCCCATTGTTCAGGACTTTCAGCCACGCGACTCGGACGGCAAGAAGTTCAAGTATGTGGGCGTCAGCGGCGTCGACAAGCCCCGCATTATCCAAGTGGGCGCAGGTGAGCAACTCGTCGAAGGGATACAATCCGAATTCTCGGTCCAGAATGTACTCGACCGATTCTTCCCTGATTTGGATGTGGCCAGCATGCTTGTCGTGGATTCGTCCGGGACGGTCCTTGCTTCCGTGGGAGAGCAGGATATGCCACGTGAACGTATCGCCGACTCTGGAGTCATTCGGTTTTGCGTTGAATTCCTCAACGACAAGGAGGAGACGCGGAGTTTTCAGACGCGCCCCATCGGGTATGAATTTGGCGTGGTGACCCGGTTGCGGGGAAACGAAGGCGAAAAGCCACGCGCTTTGTATATTCAGCACCGCACCGATGAGGGTCGGCAGCTTATCCGCAGCACGTTTGCCTACTTGTTCGCGCTCAGTGCGATCACCATTCTTGTTGCCGTACTGGTCATCATGTTGCTCAGCCGCGGTTTGTCGCACCCCGTCAAGGTCTTGGCGCAGGGAGCGCGCGAGTTCGGCAAGGGCAACCTCGATCACCGGGTCTCGCTGGACACACGGGACGAGATGCAGCGGCTGGCGACGGCCTTCAACACAATGGCCGATTCGCTGCAGCGTCAGATGCGGGAGATTGAAGAACAGACCTCCGCGAGGGAGCGACTTGAAAGCGAACTCGCCATTGCCGCGGAAATGCAGCGGTCCCTGTTGCCGGAGCAAGCTCCCGCCGTCGAAGGCCTGGAGGTGGCGGGGTGGTCTCATCCCGCGCGCGAGGTGGGGGGCGACTTTTACGATCTTATACCGCTGGGTCCGGGTCGTATTGGCGTTGCCATTGGCGACGGCACGGGCAAGGGATTGCCAGCGGCCCTTCTCACCAGCGAATGTTGGAGCATTTTCCGCGCAATTGCCGAAGATCTCGAATCGCCCGCGGCCGTGCTCTCGAGAACCAACAATGCCTTGTGCAAGCGCGTGGGCGCAAGCGGCCGTTTCGTTACGATGTTCTACATGGTCATTGACGCCAACAACGGTGTATTGCGGTATGCGCAGGGAGGGCACAACCCGCCCATGATCGTGGGCGCCGATTCCGGGCGCATGCAGGCGTTGCGAAGCAAATGGGGTATGCCGCTTGGCGTCGAGGCGGACTGCCAATTTGAGGACCGGGAGGTCCTGCTCGATCCCGCCGACACCATCGTGTTGTATAGCGACGGCATCACGGAGGCCAGAGGAGCGGATAATCGGCTCTACGGAGAGGCGCGGTTCTGCGAAGTCCTGAATGGGTGCACGGGGTTCAGTCTGGAAGAACTCATCGCGCGAGTGCGCAGCGACGTGCAACTGCACACCCAGGACATCGAAATTGCCGACGACATGACCTTGGTTGCCCTCCGGTGGCGCGCTCAGGACGCCCTGCGCGGCGACCCCCCGGATGCAGGCGAGGCGGCCTGAAGACCCAATTGGCCATGCGCGATCGGGAAGGTCTCCTTTTCGCGTCACCCCTCGCTATCGACACGGTCCCCACCACACCGCGCGGGGTAAAGGCTCGATCTATGCTGTCAGGCAATTCATGGCATCTGGCATTGCCGCAACCCCACGTTATGGGTATAGTACGCCCTAATCCGCAATTTGCATCGGCGCGATTGAGCGCCGACGCAAATTGCTCACTTGCAGGACTTTGAGGTTATGCCATAAGGATTTCTCGCGAACACACTCTATTTTGGGAGAACCGCTTTGCTATTCGCCGCAAGTCTCGCAAGCACACCGGTTACGAAATAGGCTAGAGTGTGTTCGTGAGAAATCCGGACTAATGCATTGCGCGATGGGTCCTTCGCTGATGTGCGTTGTCGTTGTACGGGGTTGATGACGGCCTGATTCGCAACGTGGGAAGATGGGATGTCTCTGCGACTGGTAAGCCTACTGGGTCTGTTTGTTCTGATTGGCATGGCGTGGGCGATGTCCGAGAATCGCAAGGCCGCACCGTGGCGCTTGGTGGTATGGGGTGTAGTACTTCAATTCGGAATAGGCATTCTCATACTTCACACATCGTTGCACGACGCTGTATTTCGCGGCATGAAAGTCGTCACCACCGTATTGACCGAATGCACGACCGTCGGGTCGCGGTTTGTGTTCGGGAATCTGGTGGAAGACACGAACATCAACGCGCTGATGGCATTTCAGGTACTGCCGGTAATCATCTTCGTGTCTGCACTCGCGGCAATCCTTCAGCACCTGAAAGTCATTCAAGTCGTGGTGCAGGCCATTGCGTGGCTCATGAAGCGCACGTTGAAAACATCGGGCGCGGAGACCTTTGCCGCCGCGTTGCTCATCTTCACAGGGATTGAGTCGGTTACGGCGGTCAAGGCATACCTTGGCAAGATGACGCGGTCGGAATTGTGCACCGTGATGACCACATTCATGGCGACGATTGCGGGCAGTGTATTGATCATTTATGCCACGTTCGGCGCGGAGCCTGGCCATTTGCTCACGGCTTCATTGATGAGCGCGCCGGCTGCCATTGTCATCTCGAAACTCATGGTGCCGGAAACCGGTTGCCCCGAAACGTCGGGCAATGCGCGCGTGCGCATCGAGACATCCAGCCGAAACGTAATTGATGCCGCGGCGCAAGGCACGTCACAAGGGTTGGCGATGGCATTGCAGGTGGCAGCCATGATCATTGCCTTCATCGCATTGGTACACTTGCTGGACTTGATGTTGTCGGTCACAGGATATACATTCGTCGATGTGCTGGCTGTCGTCTTTCGTCCGTTCGCCTATTTGCTGGGTGTGTCATCCAGCGATGCGGCTACGCTTGCCCAGCTGCTGGGCAAGAAGACGGTGTTGAACGAATTCCTTGCATACCTTGATTTGAAGACCTGTATTGAACAAGGCACGTTGTCGCCACGCGGCGTCGTGATTGCCACGTACGCTCTGTGCGGATTTGCCAATCCTGGAAGCGCGGGAATCATGATTGCCGGGCTTGACGTGCTGGTTCCGGAGCGGCGCGGCGAGGTGTGCGAATTGAGCGTGAGGGCCTTCATCGGCGGCACGCTGGCGTGTTTCATGACCGCCTGTGTCGCGGGAGTTCTTATTCGTGGGTGATGTGCGTATTCCAAAAGCGATGACCATTGCCGGAAGCGATTCGGGCGGGGGCGCGGGTATTCAGGCCGATCTGAAGACCTTTACGGCCCTGGGCGTGTACGGCATGTCGGCGATTACCGCGTTGACGGCTCAGAATACGCAGGGAGTTGCGGGCGTTCATGATGTGCCCGCGGATTTTGTGGCGCTGCAGATCGATCACGTGGCACGCGATATCGGAGTGGATGCCGCCAAGACGGGGATGCTGTCGAACGCCGAGATCATCGAGGCCGTGGCCGAAAGCGTGCGGTGCAATCACATCGATTTGCTCGTGGTCGATCCGGTGATGGTGGCCAAGAGCGGCGACTCATTGTTGCAGGAATCCGCGCGAGAAGCGCTCATTCGCCATATTCTGCCGCTGGCGTACGTGGTGACGCCCAACACGTCGGAGGCTGCCGTGCTTACGGGCAGTCCCATCGAGACCGCGGATGCCATGCAGGATGCGGCCCGCGAGATCTACGATCTGGGGCCGCGTCACGTGCTGATTAAGGGCGGCCACATGAGCGGCGACGTTGTCGAGGATCTGTTGTATGACGGACGCGCGTTTCACACGTTTCGCGCGTCACGCATCGACACCAAGAACACGCACGGAACGGGATGCACGCTGTCTGCCGCGATTACGGCATACTTGGCGAAAGGCAGCAGTACCGTCACAGCGGTAGAAGCCGCGAAGTCTTATGTAACCGAGGCCATTCGGCGCTCGTTGGCATTGGGCTCGGGTCACGGGCCGCTGAATCACGTTTGGCAATTCGGATTATTGGGATAGAGAGCTGCATTCAATGGGAGGGAGCTGGCAGATGAAATACCGTTTGATTCTCGCCGCGGTTGCTATCGCAGTTGGCGTAGCCGTTGGTTCGGCCGCGCAGGAAACCAAATATGAACCGACATGGGAATCGTTGGACACACGTCCACTGCCCCAGTGGTTCGCCGATGCAAAGTTCGGCATTTTCATTCATTGGGGTCTGTATTCGGTGCCGTCGTGGGGACCGAAGGACCAGTACGCCGAGTGGTATTGGAATCACATGCAGGACAAGAATGGGGAGACCTGGAAGTTCCACGAGAAGACATACGGCGCGGACTTCAAGTACCAGGACTTTGTGCCGATGTTCCAGGCGGAACTGTTCAATCCGGACGAGTGGGCCAACGTATTCAAGCGGTCGGGGGCCAAGTACATCGTACTGACGTCGAAGCACCACGAGGGATTTTGCCTTTGGCCCAGCGCGCAGGCGTGGAACTGGAACGCGGTTGACGTAGGTCCTCACCGAGATCTAGCGGGCGATCTGATTGCTTCTGTGCACAACGCGGGCCTGCGCATGGGCTTCTACTACTCCATCTATGAGTGGTACAACCCGCTGTACCTTTCGAATGTCGATCAATATGTCGATCAGCACATGCTTCCCCAGCTCAAGGACCTGGTGCAGCGTTACAAGCCGGATATCGTCTGGCCGGACGGTGAATGGGATCGGCCGAGCGCGGAGTGGAAGAGCACCGAGTTCCTGGCGTGGTTGTATAACGAATCCAACGCGCCGAAAGACGTCGTTGTGAATGACCGCTGGGGCAAGGAATGCCGTAACGTTCACGGCGGTTTCGCGACGCCGGAGTATGGGCACTTGCCGAAAGGCCGCTTGACCGACATGCAGCGATGGGAAGAGTGCCAGGGCATGGGCAAGTCGTTCGGTTACAACCGCAACGAAAGCGCCGAGAACTACCGTTCGGCAACCGAGCTGCTTCATTTGCTCATCGATTGCGCGAGCCGCGGCGGGAACCTTCTGCTGGATATCGGCCCCACCGCCGACGGACGAATCCCCGCCATTATGGAGCAGCGCTTGCTCGATATGGGCAAATGGCTTGACGTTAACGGCGAGGCCATCTATGGCACCACCAAGTGGCGTGAAGTGAGCGACGGAGAATTGGTTCGCTATACGACCAAGGGAGGCGCGGTCTACGCGATTTGCCTGCAGTGGCCGGGGCAGACGTTGACCTTGGCCAATGTGAAGCCCGGCGCGGATGTGAAGGTATCGATGCTGGGCGTGGACTCGCCGGTTGCGTGCAAGACCGCAGACGGCAAGCTAGTGATCGACGTGCCACAACTCACGCCGGACAAGGTTCCGTGCGCGCACGCGTACGTGTTCAAGCTAACGGGAGTCGAGTAACAGCGGAAGGGTCTGCTGTGGGGGGACACAGAGTAGAAGAAGGCTGGCGCGAGTTCCGGGAGCGAAGAGACGAGGATTTGCCCGGGCTCGCGCCGCTGGATGCTGAAACACTGCGGTTTGTCCGTTCGTGGCACAAGCACCCTGCGATAGCCGAAGCGCTCTGCAAAGACGGCCTGAATCTGGGCGAAGCAATAGAGTTCGATCTATTGCAGGAAGTTGTCCCGATTCTTCTTGCGGCCCGAGCAGAACAGCCGTGAAACCAAGCGTACTTTTAAACTTGATTCAAGGCGAGCTTGATTTGAGTGAAGCGCTGTGCGCTCGCGCCGACTTGGAGATCGTCTTGCCGGGGGAGACTCCAAGCACTGAATCCCTGGCGGGCGTCGCAATCGATAGTCTCAAGAAGCGTATGACCGAAGCTCTGGCAGGGGCGAACGGAAAGGCCCTGGCAAACGTGTTGCGGCACGTCTTGGATGAAACACTGCGGCTGTCGTTTGAGGGAGATTTTCCAGAGATCCCGTCCGTCGCGTGGAGGCCGTTGCGCGAAGCCATCGCGCGGATCATGCGCGAGCACGGGTTCATGGTGACCATGCTCCAGTCTGCATTTCATCAGCGTTTGGCTGAGCGCGGCCTCGACTTTCTGGTTACATCCGATGACATGCTGCCTCAAAGCCGTGCTTTGATCGAACTTGCGCATCAAGCGCAGATTCCCACGCTTTGCCGCCAGCACGGCATCATGTGTGGCACCCAGCTGGCATTGCATCATGGACTTCGCACGAAGTACGTTGCCGTTTTCAGCGAGCGCGAGAAGGAAGTGCATGCTTCTTTCAACTTCGACATGGAGCGCATCTTCGTAACAGGGAACCCGCGCTGGGATCGCCTGTGCCGTCCGCCACTCCCGCATGTGCGCGAATCGGCGCGCCGCGCGTGGGGTCTCGATGCAGATCGCCCCGTATTTGTGTACGCCATGACCGATGCAAGCCGTATCTGTGCAACCGCGGCGAAATATCCGTTACATCACATCGACAACACGGCAGGCGTTCTACAGGCGTTTGCCGAATCGGCGCGAAAGCACCCCGAATGGCAGTTCGTTATTCGTCCTCGCCCGACGCCATTCAGCGACATTCGGCCACTGCAGTATTTGTTGAGCGAGGCGACAGCGAATGGATTGTCCCACATTGTTGTCGATCGCCTTCCCGTCTACGAGAGCCTGGCGGCGGCGGATGTGTATCTGTGCACGCAGTCGAACATCGGAATCGAAGCGATGCTGCTTGGACTGCCCGTGATTAACGTGGACTTGGAGGACGCCGGCGCGTGCCTCTATCGGGAGGGGCTGGGACCGCTTTTCCGCGGAGAGGATGCCGTCCTTATCGCTTCGGCAACTGGCGAGATTGCGGAGTGCATGGAGGCGGTATTAACAGACGAAGCGACCCGCGCAACGCTGCTTAAACGGAGGGTGGATAGCGTGCGGCGCTTCAACCATTCCTTGGATGGGAGAGCAACGGAGCGCACGGTCGACCTGATTCTGCGCCTGTTGAAAGAGCACGGAACCAGTCCATGCGCGCGCACACGATCGGATTCCAACCGGGAGAGGGCGCGCCGGGCTGTCGCGCTGGGTGAGGAGCAATTCGGCGCCTCAAAATTGGGGGATGCTCTTCACTCGTTTGCGGCGGCTACCGCGGTTTGCCCCGATTGCGCCGAAGCGTGGAACGATCTTGGAACTGTTCAATGTTCGCTCGGAGAAACGGAGAAGGCCTGGACCTCTGTCCACCGAGCGTTTCACCTTGACCCGTTTATGGAATCGACCCGCGAGAACTTGCGCGCCTTGTCCAAGATTCGCGGAAACGAAGCGGAAGCCGAAAGACTGTTGATGCTGTTTGGCATAGAAGTGTCTACGCTTTCCGCGGGGAGGGGCGTCTGCTCGTCGCCTGCACAGTAGGTCTACTTGGCGCAAGCGGCAAAGACCTCTTCGAGGTTCGCCCTTGCATTCTCAAACTCCTTTGGCGCTGGATCGCCGTTGTCGTCAGGCCAACGAACGAGCTGGATTGAACCGTCGCAGATTTCGATCCCGGTAATATCGCCGTCCGAGAAGCAACAGCATCCACTGTTGAAGTAACAGGGCTTGATGTTCTCTATCTCTGCGAAGGAGTCGGGATGTTGTGCTTGCGCCCAGTTTAGCTTCGCGGAAGCGAGGGCTATTTTCTCTTGCTGCTGAGCCAGTTTGGCGCCTTTCAGCCCTTTCAATCCTGCCTTCAGTTCCTGGAGTTCTTTGGACCGGGTTGCCGACAATGAAGTGGACTCGAACACCGGATGGTGGGTATGGCCGGCTATCATTACGACATCCTTCTTCGTTCTGGCCCACTCGTACATCGCAAGTTCGTGTTCCTTGCGGAGGTTGAAGTCGGTGGCCGGCGTCGCGGACTTGGTTCCAGTGAGACGTTGCCATGTTCCCCACGCGTACCGTACGACGTACTTGCTGAAACTGGCGAAGTCGTCGCTTGCGGGATCTCCCTGATGTCCATGAACGAAGAACAGAGTCCCCAGCGGTTTGCCCTTCTTGAGTACACGAAGTTTCAGTCCTTCTACGACCTCCAGGCCGTCTCCCAAGATGGGTTTGAGGAACTTCATAACCTCGACGTCCTTGCTCCATTTCAGGTCGTGGTTTCCAAAGAACCGGACGTATCGGTTGCCTTCGCTCGCAAACTTCCGCTCCAATTCCAGGGTGTCTCCGTAACGCGCGATTACGTCTTGCGCCTTGCATTCCCAGAGTTCTTCCGCATCGCCCAGAATGAATAGGCTATGTCCTTTTTCAAGGTAGTAGCCGAGGGCGGCATGGTAGGCGCGTTTGCAGTCCCGGAAATCGTCCGCGCCGTCGCCCTTGCCTTTGTGTTGATCGGAGAACACGATGATGCGGGCCGTGTTCAAGTCAATATCGAGCGACTTCGCTTCTACGTAGGCTTTCTCGAGCCGGGACTCCACGTTTGCTTGAGGCATAGTTCCCCCTCCGTCGTTTGCCCTGCAGTAAGACACCCGAATAGGCTACTGCATTTATGATGAATTGGCAATATACGTGATTGGACGAGTACCAGACGACTGGCGGAGGCTCCGTTTCGAGAATTTGACGCGACTGGAGAACTTCGACTGAGCCGTGCGCGGACGTAGCGGTGTGCAGAGACCGGACGTTACGCCGCGCCGCGTGCTTGATGCATTGCGTTCTGCACCATGATGAATTCGCTGACGTTGTGCGGCGTGAGAAGACCCACGAGGTGTCCGTCTTCTATCACGGGCATGGCAGGACAATTGCACTGCTGCAATTGCTGAAAGACCGATTCCAGGGAATCGGTTGGCGCTACAGTCTCAAACGTCGTTTCCATGACGGAACCCGCGGGCGTTGCCGACCCTTCTTCAGCCAGCGCTTTGACCATACCCGCGTACGTCAGGATGCCCAGAAGGCGGCCGTCTTCGACAACGGGGAAGTCCTGTTGAAAGCTCGCAAGGACGTGTTCCACCGCGTTGCTTAGGGGATCGGACGAACGCAAAGTCTGAAACTCGGTGATCATTGCCTGACTAACGGGAAATCCGCCCAGCGAGGATTTGATTTGCGCCATGGACGCCTCGCCCTCCGCGCCGAGCCACACGAAGAGCGCGATGAAGACCAGGAGAAAGTTCTGGGACAACAGGCCCACCAGCCCGAACAAGAGGGCCATCGCTTGACCAACGTTTGCAGCGATACGGGTCGCTCTCGCGTAGGGCATGCGTGTGGCCAGGAGAGCGCGCAACACGCGGCCGCCGTCCATGGGAAATGCAGGCAGCATATTAAATACGACCAACGAGACGTTGACCATTGTGAGCCACGGAAGGAGGTCTCCGCCAACGAGCTTCGGTAAGTGCATGGACTCATCGGCAGGGCCCTGAAGCAACAACAGGGCAAAGCACACGATGGCCAGAACGACGTTGACGGCGGGGCCGGCGATGGCGACGAAGAACTCTTGTTTGGGGTCTTCGGGCATGCGCTCCAATCGCGCCAAGCCGCCGATGGGCAGGAGCGTGATGTCCTTTGTACCGATGCCGAAGTAGCGGGCCATCAGTGAATGGCCAAGCTCGTGCAGGAGCACAATGCCGAATAGAAGCAGAATGGTGGCGATTCCCGCTGCGGCTTTAACGGCGTCGCCGCTCTGGTAAAGGTTCGCGAACCCTATTCCGGCGAGCAAGAGCAGGAACGTCCAATGCAGATAGACGCCGATTCCAAAGATGCGGCCTAATCGCCACGACCATTTCATGGGGCATGTCTCCTTACTTCCGAGTACTGCCCAATTTCAACCATTGAGGATTGGTACGGTATTCCCACCGTCTTTTGCGCGATGCGGCGCCGTTGTCTCGCTTGATTTTACCACACCGATGCAGCGAACCTGCGCTCGTCAGGAAGCGAACAATTTCGTGACAATTTCCGCGATTGCCGAGTATTTTGACAGATAGTCTTCCCGGCTCCGGCGGATAACTTCGAGCGCTTCGGCGCGGTCGTAGACGTGCGTGATTTCGCAGACGGCTTCTTTCGAGTCCGGCGCCTGCTTGTAGGTGAGGAAATAGTGGCGCAGGCGCTCCAGCAGCCGGGGCGGGCACTCGTTAATGTTGCGCAAATCGCCGAAGGCCTCGTCGTTCACCATCACGGCCACGATTTTGTCGTCCGCTTCGTTACCGTCCAGCATGCGAAGTCCGCCAATCGGGATGGCCTGCAGCAAGATGTTGCTCTTGCGAATGGGCTTTTCCGTCAACACACAGATATCGAGCGGGTCGCGGTCTCCCACGATGTCGGGCCGGCCGGTCTTCTGCGAGCAGAAATCCGCCGACCGCGCGCCGCAATACGTCTGCGGGACAAAGCCGTACAGTGTGGGGCACACACTGGAATAGCGCTGGGGGCGATCCACTTTGAGCAATCCGGAATTCTTGTCTATCTCGTATTTCACGGGGTCGGTCGGCGTCATTTCGATATACGTGGTGACGACTTCCGGGGCTTTGTCTCCGATGGGTATGCCGTGCCACGGATGCGAAGTAAAGAGATGTCCCATGACATTGGTGAAATCATCGACAGAAATAGCGGAATGCATGAAATACGGTGTCCTTTGTTGAAGTCGCCTTGCGCGGTTTTCCCCGTTCCGATACAACGCGCGGAGAGGCGGTGGTTATTCCATCGCCGTTTCGCGCTGGCCCGGGGTGTCGTGTATTGCGTAGAATATTCGTCCTCTACAGGCACGGGGAAAGGAATCGATGATGACGCGTATATTCGTGGCGATGCTCCTGCTGGTTGCAGTGTTTGGGGAAGTGGAGGTGGCTTCGGCGCAAGATGCCACGGGGTCTTTCGAGTTGACGGTTCTTCCCGCCGAACATAAGAAGATGACCGATCCCGTCACCGGCGCGGAACTGATCTTCCTGACTTCGAGTCCCGCGAGAGACATTAACCTCTATTTCCACGAACGCTCCTGGTTGTCCGACAGTTCCATGATTTTGTTCACGTCGGAGCGCGAAAACGGCGGGGCCATGGCGTATATCGTCGCCACCGGCGAATTGGTCCGGCTGCAGACGCCCAATGGAGGCATCGGCGCGATCAACGCGGCCAAGGATCGCCCGAGTGTGCTGGGCATACGCGAAAAGTCCATCGTCGAACTTGCGCTGACACTCGAAGTCTCGCCGACACCGGAGACGGTTCCGTCGCGCGTGACGGCCCGCGAGCGAATTATTACGCAGTTGCCGGATCTCAGTCCGCACACGCCCCCTTCGGAAAGTTGCGACGGACGTCACCTGGCGGTGGGCGTCAATTTCCCTGATGGAACTCCGGGGATCATGCTCATTGACGTCGCCTCCGGGGAGGCGCGCGAGTTGTGCCGGGTTGGCACGCCGCCCGGTTACGGAGGCCATGTACAGTGGAGTCAGAGCAACCCCAATCTCCTGAGCTTCGCGGGTAGAACTCCTCGCCTCATGGTTGTCGACATTCGCGACGGGGTCCCCAAGGGTATCTACCACGAGCAGAAAGCCGAACTGGTGACGCATGAGCACTGGTGGATCGCCGACGAACACGGCGATGATCGGATTGTCTTTTGCGGCGGCACGCACCCGAAGCCGACCGAAAACGCGGACGTGAAGGTTATCAACGTGCGAACGGGCGAAGTCCGCATCATTGGTTCGGGTGCGTGGTGGGCCGAAGGCACGCCGGAACAGATCGCGAAGTGGAACTTCTGGCACTGCGCGGGCAGCGCCAACGGCAAGTGGGTCGTCGCCGACAACTGGCATGGCGACATCACCGTCTTCGAGGCGGATACGACCCGTCCTCATCTGCTTACGACGGGCCACCGCACGTACGGAAAAGGTGACCATCCGCATGTAGGGTGGGACCGCAACGGCAGCCAAGTCGTGTTTGCTTCTTCGATGTCCGGCAATACGGACGTGTGTGTCGCGACGATTCCTCCGGCGTGGCAGAAGAAGTGATTGGTCAGCCGCCGGCCTCTTCGACGCCATCGACGATCACGGTGTAGTAATGGTCCTGCTCCTGAACCTCGCCGGTAATCAGGTACGGTCCATGGCTAGCCAGAAGATGTCCAAATAGCTGGTAGGTTTCCGGCCATAAGACGGCTTCGAAGATACCGGATGGATCTTCCAGCGTCAGAAACTTCATGGCCCCGCGTTCTTTCACGGGGGCGCGGCGTTCGGCGACCAGCCAACCGATCAGAGTGACGCACGTGCCTGCGTAGTGGGGCATATCCGCGCAGAGAATCAACGTCCGTTCCGTGAGCAAGGGCAGGTAGTACTCGAGCGGATGCGTCGAAGCGAGCATACCCAGCGTGGTCCATTCCCAATCCATGCGGCGCTTGCGCGAATAGTCCGGCTGTTTCGGTACGAGCACATGCACCCCCGCGTCGGCAAACAACAGGCCGGACTCGGCGTGATGTTCGCGCACGGTTGCAGTGATGTTCGCGGGTGGATTGTCGCGACCCGCGCGGTATTGAAACGAGGAGACGTAGCGGTCTTTCGTGTCCAAGGAATTTCGCACACTCGTCATGCGCGGGTTCTCACCGGTTAGCAGTTTCAACTCCCACAGCAGCGCGGGACGTGTCCGCCCGAAGGAATCGCACGCACCGGATTGAATCAGGATTTCGGCGTCGGCATAGCCGATACCGGTGCGGTGAATGAGAGCGCCCAGCCCGGAGAAGGGCGCTTCATTGCGCCGCGCAAGAATCGCCTCAACGGCGGCGTAGGAAAGGTTGCGCACTTCGACGAAGCCCACGCGAATGGCTTCACCTTCGACGGTGTAGCCGAAACGGCTTCGGTTGACGTCGGGCGGGAGTATCGGAACCCCGAGCCGCTTGGCCTCTTCGAGATATACGGCGGGATGGTAATAACCGCCGCGATTGCTCAACACGCTGGCGAGAAACTCGGCGGGGTAATGCGCTTTGAGGTAGGTGCATTGATACGCAATCTCGCCGTAGGTGCAGGCGTGGGCCTTGCAGTAGGAGTATTTCGCGAAGTTGGCAATGAGCCCCCAAATCTCTTCGGCCACCTCGCGCGATACGCCGTTGGCCGTTGCCTTCTCGATGAACAGTTTCATGTTCTTGGCCATCGCGACGGGATGGCGCTTTTTGGTCATGGCGCGGCGCAACGCGTCGGCCTCGGCGAGGTCCATTCCCGCGATGACGCTCGCGACCTTGAGGATATCCTCCTGATACAGCATCACCCCGTAGGTGTCGCCCAGCACTTGCTCCAAGGAAGGATGCAGGTAAACCGTCGGCTCTTTGCCAAGATGCCGGTCGATGAACCGCTTTTTCATGCCGCTCCCGGAAGGCCCCGGACGCACCAGCGACAGCGTCTTGATCAGCATGTCGGTGTTGTTGGCAAGTGTGTGGCGCAGCAAGGCGCGCATCGCCGGCGACTCGATCTGGAAGCAGCCGATGGAGCGGCCCGCGCGAATGAGATTGGCTGTAAGCGGATCGGGATCGGGAAGGCGCTCGACGTTTACGCGAATGCGCCGGTTGTCCCACACCTTCTGAACGGTCTCGTCGATTACGGTGAGGGAGCGGTGGCCGAGCAGGTCCATCTTCACGAGGCCAAGTTCTTCGATGGGACCCATGTCGTACTGCGTGATGAGGATGCCCTTGGCCGCGCGCTGCAGCGGCACGAAATCGGTGATCGTATGCGGCGCGATCACGAGTCCGCCGGAATGAATCGACAAGTGGCGAGGGAATCCGTCGATAAACTCGCTCATCGCGATAATCGATTTGAGCGGTTCCTCGTCGATGCGCAGGCCGCGGCTTTCGGGCAAGTGCTTTACGACCGCCCGGATGTCCCCCGCATGATAATGCGGCAGTTGCCGCGTCACGGCGTTGGCCTGTTCTTCGGGCATGCCGAAAGCTTTTGCGATTTCGCGCACCGCCGACCGCGCCTGAAACGTGTTGAATGTGGCAATCATCGCGACGCGATCCGCCCCGTAGCGCTTGTACACGTAATCGATCACGTCGTCGCGGCGCCGCCAACAAATATCCAGATCGATGTCGGGACAATCCGTGCGCGACAGGTTTAAGAAGCGTTCGAAGTACAGGTCGTATTTGAAGGGATCGGCCCGGGTGATGCCCAGCGCGTATGCGACCAGGCTGTTTGCCGCCGAACCGCGTCCGACGATGGGGATACCGTGTTCGCGCGCGTGGCGGACGATGTCCGCGACGATTAGAAAATACGGTGCGAATCCCAGCCGGTGAATCACGTCGAGTTCGTAATGCAGCCGCTGGGTCAATTCGGGATTCAACGGCTGGTACCGCGACTTCAACCCGTCGAACGCGAGCTTCCACAAATACGAGAACGGGGTTTCGTTGTCCGGCAACTCCATCTCGGGAAAACGCGGCGTGCCAAATTCGAGTTCGAGGTTACACTGCTCCACGACCCATTCGATGTTGTCGAGCGTCTCCGGCCACTCGCCGTAGAGGTGTTCCATCTCCGCGGGCGACCGGAACCATGCCCCTTCCGGAGCCGTGTCGCCGGGACGCAAAGTGTCGACGGTGGCGTTCAACCGGATCGCCGCGAGTACGCGGTGCGTTGAGATATGACTGCGTTCGAGGAAGTAGACCGGATTGACCGCCACGGGGCGCAACGCGTTTTCGTGGGCAAACGCACGGACCCGCTCCGCCCGATACCGGGAACGCGCATCGCCGTAGTGCGTCACGGCGACAAGGGGGCGCACCCCATGCTTGGTCAACTCCTTTGCCAGCCCGAGGTCCGCCGTCAACACAAGCACGCTGTCGTCGAAGATCTGGTCCGCGAGATCGAAGTCGGGTGTCAGGTGATACGCCGTGACGATCCGGCAGAGTTGGGCATAGCCGCCCCGGTTCCGGGCGATTACTACCGCGTCGCCCAGCGCCGCCCCCAGCAGCGGCTTTATACCTGCCTCGGCCGCCGCCCGGTAAAACGGGACGGCCCCGTACAACCCGGCGGTATCCGTCAGGGCCAGCGCACGCAGACCGTATTCGACCGCGCGGGCCACCAACTGGCGGACCCCTGCGGTGCCTTCCATGAGAGAAAATGTGCTATGTACTTGCAAATGAGTCATTTAAGTCAGATCGCCGAGAGTTTTCGTCTAAACCGCAGTCCAATACTGAATAATAATTCAGTTTTTTGGAATTTTGCCAGTGATTTTTGGCGGCAACGGGTAATGCCGTGCCAGCCCGTGCGTTGTGAGGTGCGCCGCGTGCAGCAGCTCGCTAAAGACCACCCTGAGAACGTGGCGTTATCCGGCTCAAGTACGTACAATCGACACCAACGACAACCTACCGGGCGGCGGGAGAAGAGAATGGCGCGAACGGGATATGTCTTCCGTAAGGAAGGGCTGCTGCACGACACCGGGCCGGGGCACGTGGAGCGGATAGCACGGTTGGAGGCCGTCCGCGATGCGTTTGCCGCCGCAAAGCTGAATCCGCCCGAAATTGCCAGCGGACCGGCCAGTCGCGAGGACTTGCTGCGCATCCACCGCGAAGATCACATCGCGGCCATCGAAAAAACCTGCGCCGAGGACGGCGACTATCCCGATGTGGACACCACCATGGGGAAAGGCTCCTGGGAAGCGGCATTGACGGCGGCGGGAGCGGCCATCGGGGCATGCCGGGCCGTCGTGGACAATGAGGTGGACAACGCCTTTGTGGCGGTGCGTCCGCCGGGGCACCACGCGGAAGCGGACCACGCGATGGGGTTCTGTCTGTTCAACAACGTGGCGATTGCGGCACGGTGGCTGCAGGTCGAAGCGGGTATCAAGAAGATTGCCATTCTCGATTGGGACGTGCATCACGGCAACGGTACGCAGCATTCGTTCTACGAGGACGACACGGTGTATTACGCGAGCATCCACCAGCACCCCCTGTTTCCCGGAACGGGATTCCCAAGCGAGCGTGGAAAGAACAATACGAACCTTAACGTGCAGATGACGTGGGGAAACGGGCCGGGGGAATGGATTGCGGCCATGGAGAAGCACGTCCTGCCGGAGTTCGCGCGATTCGATCCGGATTTTCTGCTGATATCGTGCGGGTTTGACGCGCATCGCCTGGACCCGCTCGCTTCGCAGCGGCTGGATGTTGCCACGTTTGTGCACCTGACAGAGATGGTGAAACCAATCGCAGGCGGAAAGATCGTGTCGGTGCTGGAAGGCGGTTACCACCTTGAAGCGCTCGCCGAATCGGCAGTGGCGCATTTCAAGGCGCTTCAGGCTTGAAGAAATTTGAAATCTCAAATTTGAGATTTCAAATTTCTTCCAAGGGGGAGATGTGAACCAACTGGACAGTTACTTTGGCATTCGCGAGTCCGGGTCCACGATTCGACGCGAGGTCATCGGCGGACTGACTACCTTCGCGACGATGAGTTACATCATCTTCGTACAACCCACCGTCTTGAGCGCAGCAGGCATGCCGTTCGGCTCCGTGCTGATGGCGACGTGCTTATCGTCGGCATTTGCGTGTTTCCTGATGGGGCTGTACGCGCGCTATCCCTTCGCGCTCGCGCCCGGCATGGGCGAGAACTTCTTCTTCGCGTTCACGGTGTGTTCGACGTTTCCCGGCGCGATGGGTTTTTCGTGGCAGGCGGGGCTCACCATCGTGCTGATTTCCGGGTTGTTGTTCATGGCCATCTCCATCTTCGGCATTCGCGAGAAGGTGCTTGTGGTCATGCCGGATTGCCTCAAGGACACCATAGGCCCTGCAATCGGGTTCTTTATTACGTTCGTGGGTCTGCAGTGGGCGGGCATTGTGAAGCTCAGCCCCACCACGATGGTCACTCTAGGAGACCTAACCGCGGGTCCGCCGTTGATTGCGCTCGCGGGGCTCTTTCTTATCGCGGCGTTGATGGCGAAAGGCGTGCGCGGCGCGATACTCATTGGCATTGTGACGACATGCGCGCTCGGGCTATTAACCGGTGTAATGCCGAAGCCCGAAGGAACGTTTTCGCCATCGTTCGAGACGTTCTTTAATCTGGGCTTTCGCGAGCTGATCGAACAGTGGGACAAAGCGCTCATTGCGATTCTGTTGTTCTTCTTTATGGTGTTGTTCGATACCGTGGGCACGCTTGTCGGCGTGGGGCGTCAAGCCGGGTTCATCGGAGAAGACGGCAACCTGCCGCGCGCGCCACAGGCTTTTCTGTCGGACGCCATCGCCACGAGCGTGGGCGCACTATTCGGCACGTCGACGGTAACGAGTTACATCGAAAGCGCGGCGGGCGTCGCAACGGGCGCGCGCACGGGGCTGGCGGCGGTGGTGACGGGGATCTGCTTCATCGCCGCGATAGCATTTGCGCCCATCGTGCATATCGTTGGCGTCGACATCGGCCCAGCGTACTACGGCCTCAAGCCAACCGATCTGCACGTGGCGATGTATCCCGGCGTGGCTCCGGCGCTGATCGTTGTGGGGCTTCTCATGATGGCGCCGTTGCTGCGCGTCAAGTGGGACGATATCACCGAGAGTCTGCCCGCATTTGTGACGATTGCGATCATGGTGTTCGGCTTTGCGATTCACGAGGGCATTTCGGCGGGGTGCGTGTCGTATGCGGGGATCAAGCTGTTCACGGGAAAGGGCAAGGAAGTCCACCCCGTGATGTACGTCATCGCGGCGGCGTTGATCGCGCGCTACGCCTTCTTGCGCTGAAGGTCCCAGAGTTTCGCGTACTTCGTGAACACGCTGAACGCCGCGAGTCCGCAGAGTACGACACCGTGCATGCCGTCGCGAAACCCTTGCCGCAACACGAACATCTTGATGAAACGCAGTATCGGGCGGAACGTGAGATCGGTAAACCGCGCGCGCTTGCCGCGTTCCAGCAGATCTTCCGCGGACCATGTCGTGAACCGCTGAAAGGTCCGGAAATACTCCTCGAAATTGCGCTTCTCGTCGTGGTACATCACTTCATCGATGCGGCCCATCGTGCCGTCGACGTCGATGGTCGCATGCACGCGTTGCACGCGATAGCGGCCCTTCTTCGTGCGAAACAAACGGACGTTGTAGTCGTGGTCCCAGCCGCAATGCATGATCAACTTGCCGAAGAAATACGAGAGGCGCTTGATCTTGTACCCGTCGCAACTGTCCGGCGACTTGATGACTGCCTGAATGCGCGCCGCCAACTCAGGCGACACCCACTCGTCCGCATCCAGCACCAGCGTCCACTCCGTTTCGATCTGCGGGATGGCCCAATTGCACTGGTCTGCCTTGTTCACATACTCGTGCGTGACCACGTGCGACGAGTATTTCCGAGCGACCTCATCCGAGCCGTCCGAAGTCTTCGGGTCAACTATACAAAAGATGTCGTCCGCCCACTGCACACTTTCCAAGCAGCGCGCTAGGCGGTCTCCCGCATTGGGGATGAGGGTCAAGACGGTGATGGTGCTCATGGCGGTATAGTAGCCGAAATGGGATGGGGTTATGGAGTTCTGCGTTTGCGGGGGAGCGCGTGCATGTGTTCCTGTTGTTCTCCACGTGCCATACGTTCATCATGATGTAAGGGCAAGAGTAGAGGAATCGTTCATGAGCGTGCGTGTTGGTCCTGCCGGGTGGTCGTACGACGACTGGAAGGGAGTCGTGTATCCGCCGAGGATGCCTCGCGCATTGCATCCGCTCGAGTACCTGAGCGAGTACTTCGATACCGTGGAGGTCAATTCTTCGTTTTATCATCCGCCGGTGTCGAGGAATTGCATGGCATGGTTGAAGAAGGTGCAAGGCAACCCGCGTTTTATGTTCACGGCGAAGTTGTGGCAGCGGTTCACGCACGAGCGCGGTGCGTGGCCGGGCGAGGCGGAGGTACGGCAGTTTTGCGACGGCATCGCGCCGTTGCACGAGGCGGGTAAGCTGGGTGCGTTGCTCGTGCAGTTCCCGTGGAGTTTCAAGCGCACGCCGGAGAACCGTCAATGGCTGGCGCGGGTGTTGGACACGTTTACCGTGTATCCGCTGACCTTGGAGATCCGGCACGCGTCGTGGAACCGGCCTGAAGTATTCGACGGGCTTGCACAGCGCAGGGTCGCGTTCTGCAACATCGACCAGCCGCTATTCTCGGATTCGCTTGCGCCGACAGCGAAGGTCACGGCGCGCGTGGGATACGTTCGGTTGCATGGGCGTAACGCGGCGGATTGGTTCCGTGAAGATGCGAGCCGGGACGATCGTTACGACTACTTGTACAGTCACGACGAACTTGGTCAATGGCTGAAAAAGATCGAGCGCATTCGGGAGATGGCGAACGATCTCTATGTCATCACGAACAACCACTACGCCGGGCAAGCCATCGTGAATTCGTTCGAACTTCTTGCCGGGTTAGGAAAGAAGTTTACGGCACTGCCGCCCACGCTCGTGGAGCGGTATCCGCGTTTGAACGATTTGCTCGCGTGAGAGCGCGTGGCAGACCTCTTGCCTGCCTCTTCTTCTTTTTTCCAAAAGGCAGGCAAGATGCCTGCCACACACTTTTGGCGCCTGAAATCTCTAGTCGCTGGTCGTGCCGCAGACCAGTTCGCTTTCGGGGATGGCAACGTTGATCTGTGGTTCGTAGACGACAACGGAAGGCGTTCCATCCGGGGCTGAGGCGCGGCGCGTTTCCACCTTGCGCAACAAGTAGCTAGTCTGATCGATCCAGAGCGTCTTGATGGAGCCGTTTGGTGTCTGCCCCTCGACGACATAGCAGTACGAGCGTTCGTACATTTCACTTACCAACAAGCGCGGGTTCTGAAGATCGGTCATGCGTGCTCCGCCGATCAATTCGGGAAGCAGCATTGCCGGGACGATGTGCGCCGAGCCACCCGATACGCCGGTGGCCGCGCCGATTGCCATGTTCAAGCTCATCCGGAAGCTGTCGGTCTTATGCGAATTGGGGACGGTCGCGTCTTTCGCGAGGGCGTCTTGGATAAGTTGCGCGAGCGGGCCATTGTGGTCAACGGTCTGTACTTCTTCACCCGAGACCCACACGATGCAGCAGCGCCACCGGGCGCTTTCGTCGAACCGGAACCGCAACTCGAAGCGGAACCGGTCGGGCCGCACGAAGGCCGTGCGAAACACCATTTCGTCGTGACGCTCGCGACCGTCGTCGGCATAGACCGAGGTCGCCTGCCCCTTGTCTCGGTACGTCTGGCACGTCTCGTAGACGCGCGCCATCTCCGCGAGCACGTCGCTTGCGGTTCGTTCGGTACGGTCCATGAGTTGAGTCCCCCCTTACTTCCTGAGGATTCGCGCGGCAACGGCATCGAGCTTGGCGACCGCTTCGGGATCGCGCGCCTCGGGCGATGTAATCAAAGCATATTCGAGGGCCGTGCGGCACCCGTGCGCGCACGCTCCTCCGCTCTTGAGAATCGGCACAAGCCGTTTGACGAGATCCCGCGCATTGTCCGCGTTGGCGCGCAGCACACCGATGATCTGGTCGACGGTCACGTGATCGTGATCGGGATGCCAGCAGTCGTAGTCCGTGACCATCGCCACGGTCGCATAGCACATCTCCGCTTCGCGCGCGAGCTTCGCTTCCGGCATGTTCGTCATGCCGATGACATCGCACCCCCATTGGCGATAGAGGAACGATTCCGCCTGCGACGAGAATTGCGGGCCTTCCATGACGATGTACGTGCCGCCGCGCTCGGTCTTTACGTCGAGGCCCGAGGCAGCCTTCTCGATGCAGTCGCCGAGGTGCGTGCAGACGGGGTGCGCCATGGAAACATGCGCCACCATGCCCGTTCCGAAGAACGACTTCACGCGCGCGAACGTTCGATCGATAAACTGGTCGACGATGACGAAATCACCGGGATGCAGATTCTCGCGCAGGGAGCCCACGGCGCTGATAGAGAGGATTTGATCGACGCCCACTCGCTTCATCGCGTCGATGTTCGCGCGGAAATTGATCTCCGACGGCGGGATGCGATGGCCCCGGCCGTGGCGCGGCAAGAACACGAGGAGGCTGCCCTCGAACTCGCCAAACAGCAACTCGTCCGACGGCGCGCCGAACGGCGACTCGACTTTCACCCAGCGGCGATTCTCCAGCTCGGCGATGTCGTAGACGCCGCTCCCTCCAATCACACCCAACAGCGGTTTCGTATCGGCCACGGTATTCCCCTTTATGCGAGTTCGGTGCCTTCGTTGATAAGGGCGACATACGCCCCGTACGAATAGCGTTTATTGTAGCGGCGACCGGTCACCTCTTGCACAATTCCGGCGGATTCCAGCATCCTCATGGCCGAGGCTGCGGTAGGCGCAGTCAAGCCCGTGAGACGCACCAGCTCGGGAAGCCCAACTATGGGTCTCGTTTGCAGCGCTTTGAATGCGCGTAGCGCGGTTTCGGCGCGGCGTCCGGCCTCGGATTGAATGCGGATGTTGTCACTTTCGAACAGAGATAGTATCGAGCGCGATAGTTGAACGCAGGAATTGGCTGTTTCGACGATTCCCCGTCCTGCGAAGTGAATCCAGGACTCCCAGTCTCCCTCAAGCCGGACACGTTGCAGCAGTGCGTAATACTCCTGTCTGTTCCGCTTGAAGAAGAGACTCAGGTAGAGCATCGGCTGCGACAATATTCCTGCGCTGCACAATATCAGCGGAAACAGTAATCTGCCGACGCGTCCATTGCCATCGAGAAAGGGGTGGATGGTCTCGAATTGAACGTGGGCCATTGCTGAGCGGACGATGGCCGACACTCCTCCATTCTTTTGACTGATGAAACCCTCCAAGTCCGCTATGAGGCGCGGTACCTCGCGGTTGGGCGGGGGAACGTATACAGCATCGCGTGGTCGGCTGCCGCCAATCCAATTGGGTTCTATTCTGAACGAGCCTGGGCCTTTCTCGCTACCCCTGCCGCTACGCAGCAGAACCGCATGCAGGTCCCGAAGAAGGCTGGCCGTGATGGCTTCCCCTGCGCGAATCCGGGTCATGCCGAGTTCCAGCGCGGCCACGTAATTCGATACCTCGGTCACGTCCACGAGGGGCACGCCCGGCTGAGCATCGCTCTCAAACAGGAGGAAATCGGACAGCGAGGACTGGGTGCCCTCGATTTGCGATGAAAGGACCGCCTCGCGCCGAACGTAGCAGTAGAGGAACAAGGACGAGTCCGACAACTGCGCCACCGCACCGTCCAATCGTCCCAAGGCTACGTGTGCCTCGTCGAGTATGGCCTGCAGGCCCGAATCGATTGAGAGAGGCGGTTCTGGCGGGAGCGGGAATGGAACAAAAGCACGGCACTCATCACCATAGATGACGGTATCTACGAAATTGCCAGTGATTCGTGAGGGCATGGCCGATTGCTCTGATTAGTAAGTTTCTTTAATTTGAAACGGAGCAATTTAAAATATACGCTAAAATTTTAATTTAGACAAGGGACGAAAAGAGTAGGGGTGCATCTTCTGCGTGAAACCGATTTGCAGGACATGGGCTGTGGTTCGACCTGCGTCTAAGAAGAATCAGACCGATCCGCCGGATCTGACTGATCGGTCCTATTCTAAATTTATTACTGGCAAGATTTTAAATGGCTCAGATCACTTCCAGGTAGTCCTTGTCCGGCAGCGCGGGGAACGGCGCGTGCGGTTCGGCCTGGTACCAGTAAGCGACGCTGGCGATGTCGTCTTGGTTGGGAAGGTAGCGGCGGCCGCTGCGCCAGCCGAGTGCCTGGATCGTCACGCGCAGGTCTTGCTCGAAGCGGACCGGGTCCATGATGTGCCAGCGATAGAGGCCGAAGCGTTGCTGCGACTGGTAGGTGCCGTCGGGCCGGATGACCTGGTGCAGCCCGGCGTAGGGCGTTGAGAACTCGGTGTATTTGCCTTCGCGGTCGAAGTTATACGATCCGCAGAAATAGTCCTCCGTGCCGGTGCCGCAGATGGTCGGCCAATCTTTGTCGCCGTCCATGTAAAACTTGATCTCGCCTTCGCCCCACCAGCCGGTGTTGTTCACCTGCCACGCCATGTACGTGCCGACATACTGGCCATGCCCCTTCACGCCGTCGAGGATCGTGTAGACCGACTTGTACGGCAGCGGATTGGTCCGGCGGAACTGCGCGTGGAAATACGCCGCATCCGCAGGCACCTCGGTGAGCGTGTAGTTGATTTGGTAGTAGAGGACCATCTTCTCTTCGTCGATGTTCTGAAACGTCATGCGGCACCGCTTGCGAAACGGCATCTCCCAATAGCAGTTGAAGGCGCTGCCGGGGTTGACGCATACGGGAAGCGAGTTCAGGGGGGCGTACTTGCCCCAACCCATGCCAAAGAAATCGCCGATGGGCACTTCCACACTCGGGGTTTCTTCGTCGTCCCAGTAGATGCGCAGGATGGAATACCGCCAGTTGCCGGTCGGGGTCATCCAAATCTGCTGGATCGCGCCGGGGCCGCCGATGTCGGCGAGTTCGAAGACCTGGCCGGGTTGGATGAATACACACGGGGATATCTTCCAGCCTTGGCCGAGGTCGCGCGCGCACTGCGCCCCTTCGCCCTCCGCCGCCATGCCGCCCTTGCCTTTCTCGCCCGCGAAATTTTCCGGCGAGATCGACCGTGTCTTTGCCTTCGACAACAGCGACAGATTTCCCAGATGCATGCCCAGCCCGTTAAACATGAAGCGGCTCTCCTACGTGAAATGTGGATATCCCCGAGACAAAACGAAGGATATCATAGCGGAATCGGGGAGGGAAATGTAATTACAAGTTCGCAAATACACCGAGGCAGTTGCGCGGGCACGCTGCCGTCTCTGATATTTCTATGGGAACTTGAATTCGACCTTGGTCTCAGCGCCGGACGAGAGTTGAACCTCATGCATTTCGGGAGGACTGGTCCGCCCAAAGCAACTGACCTCGGCCTTCCCCTCGGGAAGTCCCTCAAAGTGGACCTGTCCTTGTGGGTCGACGTCACGCGACGACGTCAAAAATACAAAACCGGAATCTGACTTACATCCGACCAGTACCCTGGAATTATCGACCTCTTCCGGACTGCCCTGGACTAGGACGTTCAATTTCGCGGGGGCGCTTAGCTCAACAGTAAATGGAGTCGAAGCGTCCGCGGGTAGATTAACGCACTTTGGGCCATAGCCTTTCGCGCAGAAGACCACATTCCTGAACTCCGTGGGAAGATTCTTCACGACACACTGTCCGGACTCGTCAGTCCGATACCAACCCTCGCTGAATTCGACGGGCGAGCGAGCATCGGTCAGAGGTGTCAAGCGCCCGATGAAGACACTACATCCCGAAACTGGCCGGCCTTCGGCAACGACGGAACAGGGAATATCCTTAGCCATATCCAAGGCTACAGGTGTGGGCTCTTTGGGAGACCTCTCTTTGACCGTCATGCGCGTGAGAGCATGGCCTTCGGAAAACACAAACAAGGTGTATGGAATAGGTGTCGCCTCGGACAGTCGATATACACCATCCTGACTCTGGAGAGTCTCAATGGTCTCTGGCATTCCCGTGAGCGCGAAAGCGCCGTTGTTACCGGTTTTACCTTCAGTGAACCAGAAGTCGGCAGCATCTCCGATTCCTTCTTTGACACCTACAGAAATTGAGCGAATAGGATCGTTCGAGGCGGTGTCGAAGACTCGAAATTCGGGATATACTTTTGACCAAGAATCTGTAAGGCCACACCCAGCGGCGAGCAAGACCGAAGAAGTCACCAGCGCAATGATCGCTCTCGATGTTCTGCGCGAACGAGCACGTACCGGCGAGGCAGGACTCTCCATAAAACGCAGGTTCTGACCGACTATCATCATTCTTCCCACCGACCTTTACACTTAATGCTCGAATCGCACAATAACACTCATAGAATAAAGGATTACAGATGAAGGAACAACGCCGCGCTTCGGTCCGAGCTACTCCTTACGTTGGATGAGCGGGCGGAGCTTTCTGGTTTACCAGAGTGAGCCCTTCGAGTGTGTTGGGCTTGCGCGGATCGATCAGGCTTCCGACCAAGACTATCGCCCCTGCCGCGAGCATGCCGGGGATGCCGATCCACAGGAAGCTGATGCGTTCCTCGGGCGGGGTACCGTAGTAGAGAATCCAGGGGAGGGTGAGGTTGAGGGCCATACCGACGAGCAGGGCGGCGGTGGCGGCGCGGGCGGTGGCCCAGCGGGTGAGGACGCCGGCGAGCATGACGACGAGCAGCACGCCCCAGAGGGTGCTCCACATGAGGGTGAGTTCCATGACGGTGCTTTCGACGCCTTCGCTGACGCGGGCGAGCGTGGCGGCGAACGCGACCATGACGAACCCCCAGGCCAGGGTGAGGCCTTTCCCAAACCGGATGCGTTTCGATTCGTCTTCGGGCAGCCAGCCGACGCGTTTGAGCAGGTCCATGCACGTGACGGTCGAAAGCGAGTTGATCGTGGCGTCGATGGTGGACATGAGCGCGGCGAGGAGCGCGGCGACGATAAGCCCCGGCAGTGGCGAGGGCAAGTGCCGGATGATGAAGTGCCCCATGACCTGATCGGGTTTGATGCCTTCCGGCAAGGTTTCCCTCGTGTGGTAGTAGTAGAACAAGAGCAATCCGACGGCATAGAACGTGCCCATGATCGGCAGCACCGCGATGGTCTTCAGCCAGATGGCGCGTTTGGCGGCATCGTAGGACTTGCTCGCGAGCAGGTTCTGCACGACGAGTTGATCGGTGCCGTATCCCACACAGGGACCGGTGAGCGCGGTCAGCAGCCAAATCCATAGCGTGTAGCGGACGTGGAGATCGAGGCTGTAGAACTCGGGTTTGGTTACAAGTTCGAAGGTGCGGCCTTGCGCATGGGCATAGCGCCACACCGCGGAAAAGTCGAAGCCGATCAGGTAACTCGCCTTGAAGAAGACCGCCCCGAGTCCGGTGAGGATGACGGCGGTCTGCATGCAGTCGGTGAGCATGACGGCGCGCATGCCGCCAATCATGGTGAAAAGCACCGAGAAGATGCCGACGGCAACCACGCTGAACGTCTTGTCCCAACCGATTAGCGATTCGAAGATGACGGCGGCGGCGTAGAGAGCCGTAGCGGCGGTCAGGGCGCGCATACAGAGGAAGAGGAGGCTGCCGAGTGTGCGCGTTGCGCCGTTGAAGCGGCGTTCGAGGTATTCGTAGCAGGTGAAGCTGTCGGCTCGGTAGAAGAAGCGGAGAAAGAGGTAGACGGCGAGCGGCGTGAACAGCGCGTAGCCGAGCGAGTTGAGGCTGAGCAGGATGCCGTTCTTGAAGGCCTCGCCGGGAACCGCGACGAAGCTGATGGTGCTGAACAACGCGGCGTAAAGGCTGACGGCAACGACGATCCAATGCATGCGGCGTCCGGCGAGAAAGTAGTCGGCGGAAGTGCTGTGGCCGCGGCGAGCGCGCAAGGCGATGAAAACGACAATCGACAAGTAGGCGGCGATGATGAGCCAGTCGCTTGTCGATAGGGTCATCTGAGGCATCAATTCACCTTATTGGCAAGTCGGGGACAGACACGTCTTCGCTGCGCTTGCTTAATTCGCACAAGTCAGGGACAGTCCCGTCTCGCTGCGCTCGCTTGGGACAGTCCCTGAGTTGCGCTCTTCGTCCTCGTTCGCTTCGCTAACGCGATTTGCCCCCATTTGCGTCCCGTGGGTTGTCGCTGTTTCGTGTCGGCGTTGCGCGAGTATACTCTGCTACGGGACCGCAATGCTTTGGAGCCGCGATGGGAGTAACTGGCTGATGACAACTTCATTTAACACGCCTCGCGTCATAGCCGCCATGCTGACGCCGTGCTCGCAACCAGGGCAGCCGGACCTTGACGAATTGGGGCGTTTTGCGCAGGCGCTTGTCGAGAAGGGTTGTGACGGGCTTTTCATCTGCAGTTCGACCGGTGAGTTGCCGTTGTTGGGACGAGCGGATCGCCGCGCGATGATATCGACGGTGAAGCAGGCGGTGGGCAATCGCGCGGCGGTGTACGCGGGCATCAGCGCGATGGGTGTCGCCGACGTGATAGCCTGCGCGCGCGAGGCCGCCGAATCGGGCGCGGACGTGGGTGTGGCGATGGTTCCGTTCTTCTGCAAACTCGCGCCGCGCGAGGTGGAAGCCTACTTCACGGAAATCGCCGACGCGTCGCCGATCCCCGTGGCGCTGTATCACCATGTGCGGATGCCCAGCGAGATCGACTTGGAGACCGTCGCAAGTCTAAGGAAACACCCCAACATCGTCGCTATCAAAGACACTGCGCGCGACGTGACACGAATCGGCACACTCGCGAAAGCAGGCGCTGACGGGTGGGACGTGTACCAGGGATCGGAGAGCATCATTCTCGATAGCCTCGAATGCGGCGCGACGGGCTGCGTAAGCGCTCTGGCCAACGTCGCCCCCGACTGGCATCGCGAGTTGGTCGAGTCTTGGTTGCGAGGCGACTGCGCCGCGGCAGAAGCCGCGCAGAAGAAGATCAACGCTCTGGGTGAGATGTTCTCGTTTGAAGCCGTAGGCCGCAGCTTCGACAACTTTGCACACTCGATCCGGCGTGCCGCCACTCGCAGAGGCTTCCTTAGCGCCAAACACGGTATGATTACGGGTGGAGAGGCTTGCCCCGAGTTTGAGCGGCAATTGGATAAGCACTTCGAGCGGATTGGACTTGCATAACCGAGAGACGTTGAACGTTAAGTCAAACCGAAAGTGAACTATGAGCAACGTGACGACGCAATCGTTAACCTGTGACGTCTTCGTCGCTGGCGGCGGACCCGCCGGGATCGCCTGCGCGCTTGCCGCCGCGCGCAACGGAGCGCGCACCATCTTGTGCCAGGACCGGCCCGTTCTCGGAGGCAACGCATCGAGCGAAGTCCGTATGCACATCGTCGGCGCGGATTGCAGCGGAGGCCGCGGCGTCGAACTCGCCACGGAAGCGCGCGAGGGCGGGATCGTCGAAGAAATCCGCCTCGAAAACGCCGTGCGCAATCCGCAGCGTAGCGCGTCGATGATGGACCTGATCCTCTACGAAAAGTGCCGCGCCGAATCGAACCTTACCCTGCTGCTCAATACGACGGTTGCCGGCGCGCGCACGGAAAACGGGCGCATTGTTGAGGTGCAGGCCGAGCGCCTTTCCACCGAGACGCGGTTCACCATCGCCGCGCAGGTCTTCGTTGATTGCACCGGCGACGGACGCCTCGGCGCGGAGGCGGGTGCGCCGTTTCGCGAAGGACGAGAGGCGCACGATGCGTTCAACGAATCGTTGGCGCAACCGGCGCCCGACCAATTCCGGCTGGGTTCCACGCTGTTGTTCCAGGCGCGCAAACACGACAAGCCCATGCCGTTTGTTGCGCCCGCGTTTGCGCGGAAGTTCACCGAGGAAGACCTCGCGCTGCGTCCGCACGCGACGGCTGTCGACGATTACGGCCATGAATACGGCTACTGGTGGGTGGAATGGGGCGGCACGCTCGACACCATCAAGGACAACGAAGCGATTCGCGACGAGTTGCTCGCGATTCAGATGGGCGTGTGGGACCACATCAAGAACGGCGGTGATCACGGCGCGGCAAACTGGGCGCTCGAATGGGTGGGCTTTGTGCCGGGCAAACGCGAGAGCCGCCGATTCGTCGGCCTGCGCACCCTGACCGAAAACGACGTGATGCAGTCGCATGCGTTTGACGACGCGATTGCATACGGCGGTTGGCCCATCGACACGCATCCGCCACAAGGCATTGACGCGAAAGACGTGCCTCCGTGTGACCAGCATCCAGTGCCCAATCTCTATGACATCCCGCTGCGCTGCTGCGTCAGCCGCGACATCGAGAACCTGATGTTCGCGGGACGCAACATGTCAGCCACGCATATCGCCTTTGCCTCCACGCGCGTCATGGCAACGTGCTTTGTCGTCGGGCAGGGAGTGGGCACGGCTGCCGCGCATGCGAGTGAGACGAAGCAGACCCCGCACCGATTGTTGGATGAACCCAAGGCCATCCGTGCGATACAACAAAGGCTGCTGCGCGACGACTGCTACCTGATTGGACGTATCAACGAAGACGAGTCCGACCTCGCTCGCCGCGCGCGGGTGACCGCGTCGAGCGAACAACCCGATGGACCGGCTATCAACGCTCTTAGCGGGCAGACGCGCTCCGTGCATGGCAAGGGCGGCGCGCCCACGAATCGCGCCCGGTCGGGTTCCCATCGCTGGATGAGCGATCCCGCCGCGGGAATTCCCGCGTGGCTCATGCTGGAGTGGGAGAAGCCAGTGTCCGTGCGCGAAATCCGTTTAGTTTTCGACACCGGACTCCATCGCGTGCTTACATTGAGCCACGCCGACGCCTATACCGCCCGCATGCTGTGGGGGCAACCTCAACCCGAGACCGTCTGCGACTACACGATCGAAGCCCGTGCCGGCGGGCAATGGCGCGCGCTCGATGACGTACGCGGCAACTACCAACGCCTCCGCGTCCACCGACTGACTGAACCCCAATCCATCGATGCACTCCGCATCACCGTCCACCGCACCAACGGTCTCGACCACGCGCGGATCATGGAAGTGCGCGTCCGCGAGTCGTAATAACCGATTCCTCAAGCTTGATTTACTTGCATTTGGGCGTTACGGAGTAACAAAATACCTATTATTCTAGAAGTATGAGTGAATGCATATTGCCCGAATGCCGTGTCTGTCAAGCGAGCATGAGGATGCGCCAATTGATAGGAGCCCACCGCCATGCAACTCGAATCGGCAAGAGACCTGAAGGTGGAACTATCGCAAGAGATCCTCGCAGATCTGGCTGAGGTTGTGCACGCCCGGCCACTCTTTGGTATCTCTGCGCGGGCATGGAGTGTAAGGCCAAGTCCACCCAGCACACTGGTTCTGGGTGTGGCAATGCGCGGCGAAGAGGACTTTGCGTTGGCCGTGCGAGTTCAGCACCGTGCCATGGAAGCCAGTCCCGAAGTCAAGCGAATTGAGAAGAAAGCAAAAGGCGAGGTCGATGTTCGCTATATCGGTTCTGTTCGCAAAAGGACGTTGCCCTGGCATCAACAGCGGCAGCGTCCTCTGAGTATTGGGTGCAGCGTGGGACACTTTGGAATTACTGCAGGTACACTGGGCGCATTCGTCATTCCGCGAGGTGGCGGGGCGGTTGCTCTCCTCTCGAATAATCACGTGCTCGCCAACGAAAACGAAGCTCATAGAGGCGACGCCATTCTGCAACCGGCAAAATTGGATGGCGGCAAGAAAAGGACGGATACAGTTGCCTTGCTCGACAAATTCGAGAAGTTGAAATTCAAAGGCAGCAACTATGTGGATTGCGCCACCGCCATGGTTAGGAGTGGAATTGAAGCGAACCTTGCGAAGCTTACCGGTCTCGGTAAGCTGAAAGGCGTTGGCAATGTCTTTGTGGATGAAGGCCTACGGGTAGCAAAGATTGGTCACACAACCGGTCTGACACGGGGACGCGTGACGGCAATCGAACTGGACAATGTCGTCGTGGGGTATGACAACGGCGATGCCCGCTTCGATAACCAAATCGAGATCGAGGGCGCGGGAAACGAAGCATTTAGCGACGGGGGCGACAGTGGTTCGCTGATAGTGGGAAGCGACCTGCGGGCTGTGGCTCTGTTGTTTGCGGGCAGCGACCAAGGTGGCTCCAACGGCAAAGGCCTGACTTATGCAAATCCGATCCACGAGGTTTTGGATGCGCTGAAAGTGGATTTGGCGCTATAATTGATGCAGAGAACTTCAACAATGAATACATGTTCCCTTGAAGAAGCCCGGAATGCCAAAGCTCGGGTGAGCGATATGTTGCGCGGCGAACGCGACTTGACCGGCGTGGGTATCACACGCGTGGGAAAGGGTTATGCCGTTAAAGTCAATATTGCTTCAGCTCAGAGTGGCAAAATCGTCATCCCGCCTGAAGTTGACGGTGTTCCCGTGTGCGTCGAATTCACTGGACCCATTAAGGCTCGTTCGCGCTAAACGAGAGTAGGCCGGTCACGGGTTTCGCGCTGCCTGGATCTCGCTATACCCTTTTCCGCAAGTAGAGAATCCCTCTACCCTTCAGTCACGAAGCGTGTACTCACTTCTCCTGCCTCTCCGTATTCTCTTGACGCAACCACCACAAGCGTGGTACCATTACCACAGAAATAGCGAAAGGGCCTGCCGTGGCGAAGGAACTCGATGATCTTACGAAGGCCGAGTGGGTCGTCATGAAGTGTTGCTGGCGCAGAGGGAAGTGCACGGCGCGCGAGGTGTACGACGAGGTCGGCCCGAAGAAAGATTGGCAGTATCAGACGGTCAAGACGATGCTGGACCGCTTGGTTCAGAAGGGCTACCTCAAGCTCGACAAGGTCGGACCCATCTGCGTGTTTGCGCCCGCCGTCCCACAATCGAAGGTGGCGGTCCGCGCATTGGACTCATTCGTATCCAATGTACTCGACGGAACCTTGGCGCCCTTGTTCGCGCATTTAGCTAAAGGCCCAAAGCTGAGCGACGAAGAAGTGGCGACGCTGAAGAAACTGTTGGAGCAACACGAAGAGGACATTTAGCGATGGAGACCGTTCAAGGTTTCGCGTCCGAATGGCCACAGTATCTTTGGAGCATGAGCTGGCAAGTCGCGGTACTCGCGGCGTTCGTGTGGGTGGTGTCGTTGCTGTGCCGGCGCGCGAGTCCGAGTTTTCGCTATTGGCTGTGGATGGTCGTGCTGCTGCGTCTGTGCCTGCCCGTGCATATCGGCGTTTCCTTAGGGATCGGCGACGAGGTGCGTTTGGCCGCCGAGCACACGGCGACGACAGTGCTCTACGAGCCCGTTATCGCAACGATTCTGCAGCCGCATCCTGTCAGTTCTCCAGCGGCTTCAAACCTCACCGCCGCTGCCGAATCGCCGCACGATTTCCCGTGGCACACGTTAGTCGCATGGGCATGGTTAGCGCCCGCGGCAGGATTCGCGATGCTCGTGCTGTATCGGCGGTATCGCGTTCAAGGGCTTTTGCGTGCATGCGCTCCCGTTACTCGCCCGGAACTCATCGCGCTTCTGTTGGAATGCGCCCGCAGACTGGGTGTGCGCGGGCAGATAGGACTCGTGACGCTGCCGGAGTCGCGCGGAGGCGGGCCCGCGGTAATCGGCGTGTGGCGTCCCACGATCGTGCTGCCGCCATCGATGGCGAACACGTGGGACATCGAAGACCTTGAACCCATCCTGCTGCACGAACTCGCGCATGTTCGCCGCAACGATTTACTCATCAATGTTCTTCAAATCGTTCTTCAAACGGTCTACTTCTTTCATCCCGTGATTTGGTACGCAAATGCCCGGATCCGGCACGAGCGTGAACTGGCGTGCGACGACCTCGCCGTCCTGCATTCCGGAGGCAGGCAGCGGCGATACGGGCGGAGCATGTTGCGGGTGATTGAGGAGACCCAGGTCACGGCGCCGGCGCTGTGGGTTTCCGGCGCCGGCATAACGGAGCGACGCAATTCGCTCTCCGGGAGGATCCTACGAATGACCGAGAAAACGTATCGGGCCCATAAGCCTCTTGGCCGTCTGTCACTTGCCGCGTTGGCGGTTGTGGCCCTGCTTGGAATCGCCATCGCGGGCGAGAACGCCGTGCAGGCGTCTGCGCCGCTCGAAAAGGCCAAGGCCGAGATGATGGGGCGTGTGGAAGACTTCTTCCTACACAACTTTCGCGACGTGACGAGCCGCAAATCGCTCGAATGGGGCGATGTGACGGCCGACGACAAGGGTAACTCGTCTATCCGGTACAAGTATCAGGCGAGTATCTGGGACAAGCAGACGAAGATCATGAACCAGGTGTTCACGTTTGACGCGAAGGGTGAGTTCGTGGCCGTGAAGGACGAGAAGGGGTTTCCGCAGGACGTTGTGAAGCAGGCGGCTGATACCAGTACAAAAGACGGCCTGCAGGCCCTCGTGGAAGACTTCTTCAGCAAGAACTTCCGAGACATCACGGCGCGAAAGTCCATTGAATGGGGCGAACCCACGAAGGGAGACGCCGGCAACGTTTCCATTCGCTACAAGTACGAGGCCACGATTTGGGATAAGGACAAGATCGTCCAGGACAAGGTCTTTACCTTCAACGCCAACGGGGAATTTGTCTCGGTTGAGGACGCGCAACCGGCAAAGTAAATTCCGCGAAGAAATGCACGAGAAAACCTTCGCTTGCAGGCAGGGGTGAGCTTCGATAGCTCATCCCTGCCTATGTGCAAATACAGATTCCATAAGAACATACTTACTTGGGACTTATGGGCTGGCAGCCTTTTGGAGGCGTCACACATCTTTGAGAAAACCGCCAAAACGCCCGTTTTGTCAAAAGTAAGCTTTCCCGCCCCTATCTCCCAAGGTCAAGCTTTTCCGCAAGAATTCGTGAATGTCCCGCCCGCAGACTCGTCCAACTATACGAGCGGAGCAAAAGAAACCTTGGAGGATTCAACCATGCACGCGACATTGAAACGCGTATTTACTGGGCTTGCCGCAGTTACGGCGCTCCTTTGGAGCCAGACTGCCCAAGCGGATCAGCTCCTCCACGCCCGCGTCAGCTACGAGTCCGGGGGGGCGATGGTCAAGGGCTCCAGCGACGCAGACTGGAGTTATGCAACAAACAACACCCTCATCATGCCGGGCGATACCCTATGGGTAGACAACGACGGCTTGCTTGAACTCGAAATGGCCGGCGGCACGTTCCTGCGCATGGCCGATGGCAGCAAAGCCGAAATTACCCAAGTGCCGCCGAGCGCTCAAGTACGCGGTTGGATTGGCTCGTTTTATGTGCAACGCGTCAACCGCAGCAACGGCGACGTCTCCTTCCGTACCCCGGCCGCAACCATCACGGTAGAAAACGATACCCACGTCCGGTTCGACATCGTCGGCGAAGGCGCGACGACCGTCAGCGTACGCTGGGGCCGCGCCATTGTCCGTGCCGAGGGCGGCGCGCCGGTTACCGCTTCCGCGGGCCAGCGTGTTTATGTTGACCCGGGCCTGCTTCCGTCCGCGCCGGTACCTTTTGACAAGAGCATTGAAGACGAATTTGACGCATGGAACCGTGAGCGAGCCAAGCAATTGGCCCTGGGCGACCAGGCATTGCCGACCTCGATTGCGTCGTCCGCGCCGCCGCTGGGCTATTCTGACCTTGGCAACTACGGCGAATGGGTCAATGTCGATAACCGCCAGTACTGGCGCCCGACCGTTGTCGTCGATTACGTCCCGTACCGCACCGGTTACTGGAGCTATGTTCCCGCGTACGGGTACGTCTGGAACGGCTCGTATCCGTTCTGCTACGTGACGTCGCACTATGGCCGCTGGAACTATATGCCGTCCTACGGGTGGATGTGGTGCTACGACCCCGTGTGGTCTCCGGCGTGGTGCGCGACCGTTCGTTATGGATCGTACTTCTGCTGGACTCCGTATGACATCTACAACCGGCCCTGCACCTATGGCAGCGCGTACTTCAGCGTGGGCGGCATCCGGTTTGGCGTGTTCGGCACCAGCTTCAGCTATGCCGACGAGTTCTTCTACGGGCCGTGTTCGGTGTACCCGGCGACTCAGAACATCTTTGTGAACATCAATATCAACTCTGACGACGTTCATTTCTGGGACATCTATTCGCCCACGTACCACCGGCCGTACCCGAATTATTACGGCGTGAATGCCCTGGCGCGCGAATACAGTCCGCGACGTGTCATCCGTGGGCTTGACGTTTACGGCGACCGCCAAATGCGCGCCTCCGAACGCATAGGTACCTTGGAAGCGCGGTCTGGCCGTGCTCAGTTCCAGACGGTCGATTCTTCGCGGTTCCGCGCGGTTCGCACGTCGTATGCGTCTGCCGACCGGAATGCGCGCACCCGTGAGGTTCGTCTGCCCGAGAGTACGCCTGCGGATTCCAGGACCATCGTTACCCGTGCGCAGCGCGACAGCCAGTACATACGCGCCACGAGCGACCTGAATGCCCGTACGCGCGGCCGGAGCACCAATGCCGATATGGCGGTCGCGCCCGGTACCGGCTCCACCGCGACCAATCGCACCAATCGCACCATGCGGACAAACCGCGAAACGTCTGTCGACACGCGCAGCACCAGCCCAACCGGGTTGGACGAGGCCCTCACGCGCCGGGGCCGCAGCGTGGATGCCAATGCCCCGCAGCGGACCACCACACCGGCTGACGGTGGCGCCGGTAGTGTTTCGCGCAACAGCGTGCGCCAGCGTCAAACAACGCCGCCGGTAGGCGACATCATTGGCGGCGGCTCCTCGGCCACGACGCGTCAACGGCAGACGACGCCCCCAGTCAGTGGAATCACGAATGGTAGCGCGGGCGGCAACAGCGTGCGCCAACGCCAGACGACTCCGCCCGTAGGCGACGTAATCAGCCGTGGAAACGGGAACAGTGGGCGTCAACGCACGACCATTCCGCCGGTGAGCGGCGCAATCGGAAACAACTCAAACGCCGGTGCATCGCAACGGACTCCGATCCGCGACACCACCGCGCCGATTACGAACACGCGCGGCCGGGCGTATACGCCGCAGACAACCACGAGCGCGCCGCAGAGTTCTTCCCGCGTGATGACGATGCCGCGTAACCCGATTCAGTCGACACCGGTTCAAGATTGGTCGCGTCCGGAATCGCGGGTACAGGCTCCCACGCCGCAACGTTTTCAAACGAGCGTGCCGCAGGCGCCGGTAACTCAAGCGCCGCAGTCGATTGCGCGGGAACCGCGTGTCTACACGCCGCAAATCCAGCGCAGGGAAGCGCCTACGTACACGCCGCAGGCCGATAGTCCGAGCTATACGCCGCAACGGTTCGAGGCTCCGCGCAGCATAGAGCGTCCATCGTACCAAGCCCCCGCGCAGCGTTTTGAAGCGCCGCAACGGGTCGAGCGGCCCGCGTTCACGCCGCCGTCGATTTCGAACCGCGTCGAATCCGCGCCGCAACGCCAGGCTCCGTCATTCGAATCCCACGACAGCGGCGCAGGCCGCAGCTTTGACCGTGGCGATAGCGGCCGTGGCCGTGGCCGATAACCATAGAGGAGCAACGAGTCATGCATACGCCCAAGAACTTACTAAACGCGACCCTACGCACCGGCGCGGCGCTCCTGCTCGCCTTGGCGACTCTCGGCTGCCCGGTCGATAGCGGTGACTCCGAATACGACATCGGCTTCGCGGCGGGATTTGCCCAGGATGGCCGCTATTGGGATGGCTACTGGGATGGATGGGACATGATCGACTTCACGCCCATCTACTACGACACGAGCGACATTCCGTATGTCGAATCGCCGCCCTACGACGCCGGGTATTACGATGGAATCTGGTACGCCTACAACGACGGGTATTTCGTCGACTACCACTATGCGTTCATCGTGGGATTCAGCGAAGGCTACGACAACGCATACTGGTCCGACTACCTCGCGTTCCTGGCCTTCGACGAGCACACCGAATTCGAACACGGTGGCTGGGTTGACGGCTACTTCGATGGTTACTCCGAAGGCCGCGTCTTTGGCGCTGCCGACTACGAGCAAGGGTTGCCTTTCGATTGGCTCGATGCCTTGCTTGACTACGAGTCCGGCACCGATCTGTATTTCGACGAAATCGACGTGGGAACCGGAATCTACGGGCCGGTCATCCTGTACGAATACGGCCTCGACCCGAACACGTTGAAGGCGCAAGCCAAGGCCGCGTTGCGCGCGAAGCGCGAACCGTTAACCATCCGGCACAACGGCGAGAAGGTCCGGAAAGCCGATCCTCTTGGCGACTACTTCCGTCCGTTCAGCCAGGAGGCGGCGAACGAGCTAGACGTGGTGCCGTCGGAGAGCCTGCGAGACAGTACCCAATTGCGTCTGACGACTAGCTGGTTGCAGCGCGTCAACGCATACATCAACGCCACGAAGTCTCTGGAGAAACGCACAATCGAACCGCGAGACCGACGCGTAGATATCTAGGACTTTGCTGGTCTTCCTCCCGACAACGCGCCTCCGTCCACCCCGCGGACGGGGGCGCGCCGCTGTCTCAGCTCCCCGAAGTGAGTCTTGACGTATGCATGCTCAGTGCATACACTCATTGGGCGATTCAGACGCATTTCGGTTCCGGGCAAGAAACCGAGTGCAGAAGTCTTTCCGACCTATCAGGGGGAGCAAAACATGTCGTATGCAGATTCCGTTTTTGATCTGGTTCAGCGCCGCGATCCCGGCCAACCCGAGTTTCATCAAGCAGTCAAAGAAGTCCTTGAAAGTCTTGGACCTGTGCTTGAGCGTCACGCGGAGTACGAAGAGAACCACATTCTCGAACGCCTTGTTGAACCCGAACGCGCAATCGTATTTCGTGTGCCGTGGTTGGACGACAAGAACCAGCCCCAGGTAAACCGGGGGTTCCGCATCGAATTCAACAGCGCGATAGGACCCTACAAGGGCGGTCTCCGTTTTCACCCCACGGTGAACCTCGGCATTCTGAAGTTTCTTGCGTTTGAACAAATTTTCAAGAATTCTCTCACCACCCTGCCAATGGGCGGCGGCAAAGGTGGTTCCGATTTCGATCCGAAGGGCAAGTCCGACGCGGAAGTGATGCGCTTTTGCCAATCGTTCATGACTGAACTCTGCAAATACATCGGACCCGATACCGACGTGCCAGCGGGCGACATCGGCGTGGGTGGACGAGAGATTGGCTATCTCTTTGGGCAATACAAGCGCATTCGCAATGAATTCACGGGGGTGTTGACCGGAAAGGGCATCAATTGGGGCGGTTCGTATATTCGCCCGGAAGCAACCGGATATGGCTGCGTCTACTTTGCCCAGAACATGCTCTCGACGCGCGGCGATTCCATCGAAGGCAAAGTCTGCGCCGTTTCCGGCTCGGGGAATGTAGCCCAGTTCACGGTCGAGAAGATCAACGAGCTTGGAGGCAAATGCGTCACGCTTTCCGATTCCAACGGCACGATCTACGATCCCGACGGCATCGACGAGGAGAAACTCGATTTTGTGATGACCCTCAAGAACTACCGTCGCGGCCGCATACGTGAATATGCCGAGAAATTCACCGGCGCGAAGTACATAGACGGCGCGCGTCCCTGGTCCGTCAAATGCGATTGCGCATTTCCGAGCGCGACGCAGAACGAAATCAATGGCGAGGATGCGGCCACTCTGGTGAAGAACGGCTGCACGGTTGTGAGCGAAGGGGCCAACATGCCGACTACGCCCGATGGCGTGAAAGTCTTCCTGGACGCCAAGATTCTTTATGGCCCGGGCAAGGCCGCCAACGCGGGCGGGGTTGCCGTTTCGGGTCTGGAGATGGCCCAGAACTCACAACACACGGTCTGGACGCGCGACGAGGTCAATCGCCGCCTGCAAGACATCATGAAGGCTATCCACGAGCAGACCATGCAGGCCGCACTCGAGTACGGCAAATCGGGTAATTACGTGGCTGGCGCCAATATCGCCGGATTCGTCAAGGTAGCCGACGCCATGCTCGATCAGGGACTGGTGTAATCCCGGTCAGGCTTTTTGGGGCCCGTGGGTGCACGCGACTCACGGGCCCCAATGCAAGGATTGCCGAGATGCCTCATTCCGAAAAGCACTACAGCACGGGAAGTCCCGGTCTGGACCGTGTGCTCCACGGGCTTAGGGCTGGCGACAACATCGTGTGGGAAGTGGGTGGTGTCGATGATTATCGAGCCATGATACTCCCCTTCGCCGCGCAATCCATGGCCCAGGGTAAATCTGTCACCTATTTTCGATTTGCGCGGCACGCCCCGGTACTCGACACGCAAACATGCTCGTGCGTGTACCCACTTCACCCGCAAGCCGGATTCGAGGTTTTTCTTGACGCTATACACATGGTTATCGAGAAGAATGGGCGGGGTGCTTTGTACGTATTCGACAGCCTATCCGACCTCACCGTTGATTGGTACTGCGACCAGATGGTCGGCAACTTCTTCGAACTGACCTGCCCCTATCTCTATGAACTGGATACCATCGCGCACTTCGCCCTGATCAGAGGGGTTCACTCCCACTATGCGCTGGCGCCCATTACCGAGACTACCCAGGTCTTTCTGGAAGTCTATTCGCGCGACAGCAAGATCTTTGTGCATCCGACCAAAGTACAGGGCCGGTCTTCGCCGCATATGTACATGTTGCACCAAATCAGCGGCGACAAGGCGTACCCTATCAGTGAAAGCCATACGGTTTCGGAGATTATGCGCGCGAGCCCGCGCTCGGCGCTTGGGTTGTCCCAATACCAGCTCGGCGTCTGGACACGTACCTTTGTTCAGGCCGAATCGATTCTCGAGCAAGAACGGCTCGGACGCGGTTCTATGGCGGCCGTGCAGGACACCTTCTCCCGCGTGCTGCGTATGGCGATTTCGCGCGATGAGCGCGTTCTCAAACTGGCCGAGAAGTATCTGAATCTTGCAGACATGGTCGCCATAGGAAAGCGGCTGCTTGGCACGGGGCTCATTGGAGGCAAGTCCGTCGGCGTGCTACTGGCGCGAGCGATCCTCATGCGCACGGAACCGCGTTGGGAGTCCCTGCTGGAAGCCCACGACTCGTATTTCATTCCCTCCGACGTGTTCTATACGTTTCTTGTCCGCAACAAATGCTGGGGAATCCGCAAGCAGCAGATTAAGTCCGAGCACTATCTCGACCTCCACGGCGTTCAGGAGGCGCAGCGCCGCGTGCTGGAAGGCCAGTTCCCCCCCCATATGATGAAGCGCTTTGCCGACATGCTCGATTATTTCGGACAGGCGCCCATCATTGTCCGCTCCAGCAGCTTGCTCGAAGACAACTTCGGAAATTCGTTCGCGGGCGAATACGAGAGCGTCTTCTGCGTAAATCAAGGCTCTCCAGAAGTGCGGCTCGACGCATTTGTCGCCGCCGTCAAACAGGTGTATGCCAGCACGATGAGCGCATCCGCGCTCAGCTATCGCGCCCGCCACAATCTCCTGGATCGCGATGAGCAAATGGGATTGCTCGTTCAGCGTGTCTCTGGAGACCTGCATGGCCACTTCTATTATCCGCACGTTGCGGGCGTGGGATTTTCCGTCAATCCCTATGTCTGGAACGAGCACATTGACCCCGAAGCGGGGGTGCTGCGGCTCGTATTCGGCCTGGGCACGCGTGCCGTCGACCGATCCGACGACGACTACACGCGTCTCGTCGCGCTCAACGCGCCGGAACGCTCCCCCGAAACGCAGAGCGATTCCGCCGCGCGCTATTCTCAACGGCGCGTTGACGTGCTCAATATCGAGACCAACGCGCTTGAGACGCAGGAATTCTCCGCCGTCGCCTCCGTCGCGAAGGATGTTCCTCTTTCACTCTTTTCGGCACAGGATCGCCGCCAAGTCCGCGAGGCGCGTGAGCGCGGCCTCACCGCCAAGCCGCCCCCCATTGTGCGCTTCGACCGATTGCTGTCCGAGACGAATTTCGTGCAAGACATGCGTGACATGCTTCGAACCGTGGCCGACGCGTACGAGTATCCCGTCGATATCGAATTCACCGCCAACTTCCGCCCGGACGGAACCTATCGAATCAACCTGGTTCAGTGCCGTCCTTTTCAGGTGCATGGCGCAATCGGTCTTGACAATGCCCCGGAGCAAGTGCCGCCCGAAGATCTGCTTCTACAATCTTCGGGGCCTGTGATCGGCCGCAGCCGCATCGATACCGTGGACTGGATTGTCTGCGTATCACCGGCGCTCTACGGTCATCTGCCCATCAACACGCGCTATTCGGTGGCGCGGCTCATCGGTCAAGTCATGCGCGCTCTGGGAGACCGTAGAACCGGGCCCATTATGTTGCTTGGCCCCGGACGCTGGGGCACGACCACGCCGTCGCTCGGCGTCCCCGTCTCATTCGCGGAGATCAATGCCGTTTCCATTCTCTGCGAAATCGTTGCCATGCGCGAAGACCTGGTGCCCGACGTTTCTCTCGGCACGCACTTCTTCAGCGAACTGGTTGAAATGGATATTCTTTACCTGGCCCTATTCCCCCAGCATGAAGGGCACGTTCTCAATTTGGGCCTGCTTGAGCAGTATCCCAGTCTCCTCGCCGAGTTTGCTCCAGATTCCCAGGAGTTCGCCGATATCGTGCAGGTATACGACGTGTCCAAGCTTGGGGCCAACGCCAGATATCGCGTCGTTGCCGACACGCTTAGGCAGCAGGCAGTTTGCTACCTCGAAAAAAGCTGACGGTCCGCGCTAGCGCAGTGAATCGCAAGATCGAGTCAGTAGCGGCCGAAAACAGGGTCTGACACAAGCGCAGCGAAGCGTAGACGTGTCTGTCCTTGCTTTCCGCCCACTCCGCTAGCGCGTTCTTGCGTAGACAACCCTGAACCGTCTGACGGGCGGGTCGATTTCTTCGACATAGTCTTCGAAGGATTCTTCCACCAATCCTTCAAGGGTGCAGAGTTGCAGTTCTTCGCGTGTCAACGGCCAGGGTATGCTTCCTTCCGGCTCGTGCGCGTCGCGTCCTCGCGCCACGATCAAGACGCGTCCGCCGGGCGCCACGAAGGATGCCACCTT
>JAIBAQ010000025.1 GCA_019695095.1 Candidatus Hydrogenedentota bacterium | reverse complement strand
CGCTACTTGGACTACACCCAAATCCCGGAAGGCCACGCTCCTGGCGCGTTGACGCCCTACGACCGGCATCCTACTGCACAGTTGCATGAAGCGGTAGCGAAACGAATCGTGGAGGATCTGAAAATCGCGCATCAAGAATCGCCTACGGCCAACGCAGAGTGACCTTGATGAAGCAACGTCCGTGACGAATCGCGAATTGGCAAGTCGGTACGCAATTGAAGTAGTATCCCGCCGCGCACGAGAGGGGATCGTGTCAAGAAGTTGCAGAGCTGCTGGCTAGCCGGCGAATGGGGGCTATTTCACCAGAATTGACGACGGGGATTAAGACACGCTACTGAACTACGGCGTTGTTCCAAGCGGCCAGGCCGCGCAAGGCCATACTTCAGCTATTCGTGTTTGAATCGCGTGGACCTTCGCGAATGGATCGGACCAATACCGATTTTCTGCGGAAGGACATTCGTTCGTTGTATCAATCCCCGAGCCACTTCCCCCGTCGATGGCTTCTGCCTGCACGGATCCGCATTCCAAAGGAAATGCGGAAAGAAGGAAGTACGGCTAATGAAATCCCATTCTCTATTTCCATTCGCCGCAGTCACCACGCTCGCCATTACCCTCCTCTGTGTCGCGGCGCCGGCCCTTGAAGGTACCTTTGCGATCGGAGCCGGGCCAACCCACACGGCCTGGGTCGGCGCCGGAGTCTCTGAGCCGCGCGACGGCCTTTGGACAGCGTTGAACCCAGCAGCGATTGTCGACCTAAACCGTCGCCTGGACCTCTCGATTGCCGGTATCCTTACGGACATAACCATGTACCCGCGCGGCATTGGCGCTAACCCGCTGCACCGCGAGATTCCCGACGAAGACCTCTACGGCACTGGCACCGCGTCGCTCGTTGTGCCCACGCAATGCGGCACGTGGAGTGTCGCCTTCTGGACACCCTCAGGTGTGGGCGTCACATTTCCGCACTCGCGAAACCTGTTCTCCATGCTGCTCGGAAACCGCGACCGGCGACTCACATACGAACACGCACGTCTCGGCGCGGCCTACGCCTACGAGTTCGACAACGGCTGGGCATTGGGCATCGAAGCGCATGCCAGTATCTCGCGATTCAGGACCGATCATCTCACGTTGAAACTTACATCGGCTCAAGCGGACTATGACTATGATGAGGCGCTGGGCGGAGGTTTAGGCATTGGAGTGTACAAGACGTGGGAGAAACTCAGTTTTGGCGCTTCGTACCACAGCCGCGAGTGGGTCGACGAATTCAACGAGTACGACGACCTGCTGAAACACAGCGTCGATCTGCCTCAGTACTTTCAGACCGGTATCGGCTATGAAGTCGCGCCGTGGTTGACAATCATCGCCGATTACAAATGGATTGACTGGTCAGGCGTATCACAGCACGGCGATGCGCCCATGGGCGACGCCGCCGAACTGCTGTCGATGAATCCTGTCGCGGGCGGCTTTGGACGCGAAGATCAACACATCGTGAAACTCGCCTTCGAAAGCCCTCTCAACGGCAAATGGATCGTGCGCGGCGGCTATTCGCGCGCCCTGACCGACGTGATTCCGGACGATCAAGTGTTTCTGAATTCTCTCGTGCCCACCCTGACCCGCGACCACTTCGCACTCGGCGCCGCGTACAAAGTCAATGATCGATGGGAGATCCAAGCTACGTGGCTCCACGCCGTCGACCGCGAAATGGAAGAGAACGGCCGGGGCGACTTGCTTTCGAAACTGGGCAAGGGAAGCCGGATTGAATCTGGATCGGACGAAATTCTGCTCGGCTGCTCGTATACGTTCTAGCGCATTTTCGCGTTCTACAGTTTCGACTCAGAACCCTTCCGACATTTCATGAAGTGATATAGCCCTCTAGTCGCGTTTGTCGTCTCCGGATGCGTAGAATACGCAATCGCGATTGGCGGCGTATCCCCTTGATGGCGTGCGCGGTCGAGAGTACTTGGACAGGGGTCGTCGCATGGATCGTTGGACCACAGAAGCCCACCACAGACCGCGTCGCCGTCTTCGTGAGTTCGCTTTAGGACTGGCGCTCTTGGCAGTAACCTCTGCGTGTCCACCAAGCGAGTACGGGCAAGCGCCGTTCGACGACGTTCGCGACTATTCCAAAGACCTACCCGTCTTCCCCGGCGCAGAAGGCTTCGGCGCGACCACTCCGGCGGGACGCGGCGGCCTGCTTATCCGTGTCACCACGCTCGCTCCCGATGGCCCCGGCTCGCTACGAGAAGCTCTTGATTATGCAGGCCCGCGTGCGGTCATTTTCGAGGTGTCGGGAATCATCGAACTTGATTCTCCGCTCGTCATACGAGAGCCATTCGCAACCATCTCGGGACAGACGGCGCCGTCGCCCGGAATCACGCTGTCTGGGGCGGGTCTCATCGTCCAGACACACGACGTCTTGATGCAACACCTTCGCATCCGTGTCGGCGACAATCCGGATAGTCAAGCGGGCGACCAACGGGATGCCCTTGGATTGATAGGCGCGCCCGAGGGAACGCCGGAAGTCTTCAACGTTGTGGTTGACCATTGTTCGCTGAGCTGGGCCACCGACGAAAACGTTAGCACGTGGTATCACGGCGTCCACGATGTCACATTTCGACACTGCATCATCTCCGAGGGTCTCTCGCATTCCCTCCACCCCGAAGGGGAACACTCGAAAGGGATGCTCATCGGCGATCACAGCCGGCGAATTGCAGCCATTGGGAACCTCTTTGCCCACAACACGGAGCGTAACCCGCTGATCAAGGGCGATGTCAGCGCCCTGATTGCAAACAACCTCATATTCAACCCAAAACGCTTCGCGATACACCTCAGCGATCCCGAGAACTCGGGAGTATCGATGGCCACCATCATCGGCAATGTCCTGGTCCGAGGTAAGGACTCTAATCCCGGCATGGGGATAATTAACCTCCTCCTTTCCGCAAAGCCGGGCACGGTCGTATATGCCCGCGACAACGCCGTGCGCAAATCAGGCCCCCTCTCACCTGTTGCTCCGCTGGGAAATGACGACGCCATTCCCGTTTTACTATCCCCGCTAACACTCCAACCCACGAACGCGGTCACAAGTTGGGTCCTGGAACATGCGGGAGCGCGGCCTACAGACCGCGACAGTGTTGATGCCCGCGTTGTGAAAGATGTAAGTGACGGTATGGGGCGAATCATCGACAGCCCAACTGACGTGGGCGGCTTGCCCCCAACCACACCTGCTAGCCGCACGCTGTCCCCGCCCGCGAATCCGAATGCCGATGATGACTCCGACGGCTACACCAACCTTGAGGAATGGCTGCACGCTTTTTCGACTCCCCTCGACCCCATGCCGTGACCGTCCGCACGTCGTCTATTGCGCCCGTCGCATTCCCCATTGCGGTTTTCCCGGGTTGTGCCGACTGTAATGCGAACTGAATAATGCAGAGCATGGGGAGAGCTACTAATGGACAGGTCGGACGCCGTACTTCTTGAACAATGGCAACGTCACCGCGACGCGGACGCGTTTGCAGAATTGGTACAACGGCACCTTGGCATGGTGGTTGCCAGTTGCAGGCGTATTGTGGGCGATCCATCACTGGCGGAAGATGTTGCACAAGAGTGTTTCGTCGCGCTCATGAAAAGCCGCGAGTCGGTGCGCGTATCGCTCGGAGCATGGCTGCACAAAGTGGCCGTTCATCGCAGCATCGACTGCTTACGCAGCGATATCCGACGCCGGAAGCGCGAAGTCAGCTATGCCAACGACGCGCCTGCCGAGACCAGTTCCGACGCGTCGCACAGGGAAATCCTGTCCGCGGTGGATGAAGCCATCATCGAATTGCCGGAACACGTGCGCATTGTCGTGGTCGGGCGCTTCTTGGAGAATCGCACGCATGCAGACTTGGCGCGGCAACTAAACATGTCGGAGGCCAACGTTCGTTTTCGTGTCGATAAAGGCGTCAATCAGATTCGCGCCGCCCTGCGCAAGAAGGGAGTACTCACTTCGGCAACCGTCTTGGTCACAGTGTTGAGCCATCCGGCGGAGGCCGCTCCGGTTGAATTGGCGGGATCTCTCTGCAAGCTGGCAGCCTCGGGGACCATTACCGCGCCGCTCGCCGCGGGCATCGCTTCCAGTGCCTTCGTTAAGTTGGCCGCGTCGCTGCTTGTTCTCACCGCAGTCGGGGCGGGGTACTGGGCAACTGTCCACAACGACTCCGTACCCAATGCGGTGCGCGCAAACGTTGCACCCAGCCAGTCCACGGATACATCCCTACCGAAGCGCGCGGAAAACAACAGATCCTCAGATGCAGAACCTCGCAATGACGCCGCGGATTCAAAAGCAGCGATGCCAGATGCGAGCACCGTGGTTTCACAGCCTTTCTGCATCACGGGCCGTATCACCGATGCAGACACAGGGGAAGCCATTGAAGGGGTCAACGTCTACGTCTATCAGTCCATGTATAGCGACGCAATTGGTCAAAACATACTCAGCGATGCAAACGGCGTTTACCGAGTGGCTCCTCTTCCTGACGGCCAGTACATGCTCTCCCTGGGAGGGTTAGAACGTTACCCTGATGACAAAGATCGAATTCGCACCAGCGTGACGGTACAAAACGGCAAACCTGCAACTGGAATCGACTTCATTCTCCATAAGGGCCTGCCCGTGGCAGGAACGGTTCTGGACACATCGGGCAACCCCGTCGCTGAGGCCAAGGTGGCGGCAAGATCTGCGGATTCCAACTCTTTCAATACCATCACTGCTCAATCGGAATCAGACGGAAAATTCCTGCTGTACGCCCCCACCTCTATGGACCGCGTCAGCCTTCAAGCGCGAAATGCAACGATGGAAAGCACTCTTCAAGAAAGTATCGTCTTGGGAAAGGACGGTGTTAACGACCTCGTCTTGAAACTCGACCAACCCAAGAGCGCGTCGCTGAGTGGCAGAGTAATCGACGGGAACAGTGACCCCATACAAGGGGCGCAGTTGTACCTGCTGCGCAAAGACGAAAGCGTATTCGGCGTAGAGGAATCCGCAAGCACAGACACCAAAGGGCAGTTCCGATTCGCCAATCTCCCCCCAACGGAATTCGCCGTAGTCGTAACACCGCAATCTGCGAACGGATTCAGCACGAACGAGGAATACCTCCGGGTGAAACTGCTCCCCGGTGAGAACCGATCCGGCATCGAAATCACGTATGGCGAAAGTGGCGGCCTTTCCATAGAAGGCCGTGTTGTGGACAAGAACAAGCAGCCGGTCGTAGGTGCGCGGGTGTCGTGCATTGCGGCAAACGCGGAAACGGTATACTCGGACTCGCAAGGCAAATTCCGGATTACAGGGCTCGACGATCGCGAGTATCAAGTCTCAATCGAACGTGAAGGCTTCTCACAAACGCGAGAGACTGTCGATGCCGGCGCGACCGGCATAGAAATTGTCCTGCGAGGACATGGCCAACTTCAGGGCCGCGTGGTCGCCGAGGACACGGGGGCTCCGATTCAGGCCTTTTCACTGGGGTACTTGCTCGGACAGTCGCAGACTCTCAATGAGATGATGTTTTCGTGTGTGCAACCCTATCAGAGTGTGGACGGTACATTCTCGCAGGACCACGTCTCATCAGAGACAATTACGGTCGTCGCATTGGCACCGGGATACGCCCCCGTGTGGCAATACGTCGATATAGGGGAAGGTTCTCCCACGGAAATCGAACTCCGCCTAAAACCAAGTCCACGCGTTTCTGGTATCGTCGTGAACGAAGCGGGTGAACCTATCGACGGAGCCTACGTGTATTACGTCTCGGATGTGTCCGCCGATCGCATGGACCGCGCGGCAGCCGCGCGCACCGATGCGCAAGGCCGGTTCACGGTGGATAGCCTGCCTATCGACATCACTCGCCTCTATGCCTACCAAGCGGGATATGGTGTCGGCGAGTCTGCGCTAACTGGACAGAATCGTATCGTCCTCCCCGCGCAATCCACTATTGACGGAATCGTACATCAAGACGGAACAATTCTGGATCTCGTGGTGGACCTCCGTTACCCCGGTAACCGGACGCTGCCGCGTATGCGTCAAAACGTCTCGAAGTCAGGAAAGTTCCGGTTGGTGGGACTCTCAGCCGGTCCCGTCGAACTGTGCGTGCTTCCCAATCGAGGTGAGTCTCATCGACTCATAAAGAACTTCGAACTGAAGGCTGGTGATTCACTTTCGATGGAATTCACGTACACACGCGGCACGGGCTCTCTGGACGGCCATATTCTCAATGAAGGGGAACCCGTCGCCAATACCTACGTGAGACTCGTGCACGCATCCGCCGATTACACGGAGCAACTGAGCGGTACAACAGATGTAAACGGCAGTTTCCACTTTGACCGCGTATGGGCTGGCGAGAGCATGCTCATGGTCTACCGCGAGAACTCAGACAATCCCTATGAACCCAACTGGCACGAAGTCCCTTTCACGCTCCAAGAAGGCCAGGCCGTCAGTCAGGATATCGATCTTTCTACATCTAAATCGTAGTGGAGGTATCTGGATGACGGGTGTTGCGCCCCATTTCTTCAACGGCGGCGAATGATGTCTTCACTTGGGAAGGCTGCCGGTAGCGCGTAGCAACCAACGGCCACACTTGTGCGCCACATCCACCGGCTCAACAAACATCATAGGACACGCCCCGCGAATCACTTTTATCCCGCGCTCTTCACAAAACCGGACTGCTTCTTCGGAGACGCTCGTACCCAGCATTCTGAACGACTGATGCATCCACAACAGATCAATCCCGAGTTCCGCGCACTGCCTGGCCACAGACATTGTGGCCTCCGGTTGCGTAACCGTTACAACCGCTTCGGGCAATTCGGGAATCGACTTGAGGTCCGGGTAGCACACCTCCCCCTCCACCACTTCCGATTTCGGATTCACGGCGGACACCACATATCCCGAATCACTCAGCTTTCGATAGATTGCATTTGCCGGACTTCCCTTGCTATCACGCGAAACACCCGCAACCGCAATCCGCTTCCGCGAAAGGAATTCACGTATCAGCGGAGGCACCAAAGCTTGCATCAGCTAGTCTCCCCTTTACCGACCTCATGTTGCACCCGTTGCCCCCCCAGACAGTGTGGTTCCACATCACAAAAAAGTTCAAGCGGGAGGACCTCATTGCATACGGCAACCCTTATCTACCGACCGATTCCGTGATACAAAACGATGACGTTAATACGGAATCCGACACGACAAGGATGTCCAACAAAAAAAAGACAACGATAGACAGGCAATGCCAGGCACTTTTGCGTTTTGAGGAGACTTTTCGTCTAAGATCGCGCAAATCTAACCATTCGTAAATTATTATGCAACAATGATTTGTTTAGTTATAAGGAATAAGAAACCTTGCTCAGAGACGGTATTGACAGATTTCAGACGATCTGGTATAAATGTGTTACGACAACGATGTCATACCGGCGAAATCCCCTAACCGGTTGGGGGTACTCACCGATTGACCTCCGAGTCAGACCTCTCAAGAGACGGTCGCGCTGAAGGCGTTCCACTCTTGAGTATGCGTTGTGGTTGCGGAGTCATCATTGAAAAGAAAGGGAGATGTCATGAAGAAGAGAGGTTTCACGCTCATCGAATTGTTGGTCGTGATCGCCATCATCGGTATCCTGGCGGCAATTCTGCTTCCGGCGCTGGCCCGCGCCCGCGAAGCCGCCCGCCGCGCAAGCTGCGCAAACAACTTGAAGCAATGGGGCCTGATTTTCAAGATGTACGCCAACGAGTCCAAAGGCGAGAAATGGCCATTCGCCACTATCTACTGGGACTCGTCAAATGGACAGAGCAAGGATTCGAAATACATCCCGATGGGTGTGTATCCCGAATACCTTACCGACCCCAACATCCTCATTTGTCCGTCCGATGCTCAGGCGAGCGTTGACGATCTAAAGGATGCGAACGGGAACTATTGCTTCACGACGACCTGCACAGATTTCTCCGAAGGCGATACTCAGAGCTACTTCTACATCGGTTACATGCTGGACAAGATTGGCGCAAATGATCCCACCCTGGCAGCCGTATATCCTGGTGTGAGTTCCCAATTTGCCGCAATGTTCCTCACGGTCGATGATATTACAAGCACGACCTGGGTTTCGGCAGAAGCTATGTGGGGCGACCTCGAGCAGGATCTCGACCTGACCAGCGTTCCCACGGTCGTCGCCCTGAACGCCGTGGTCGGTAACGGCGGTGGCACAACCATCTACCGCTTGCGCGAGGGTGTCGAACGTTTCCTGATCAGCGACATCAACAATCCTGCCGCATCGGCAAGCGCCCAGAGCGAGAATTTCGTCATGTGCGATCGCATCTCCAACGAAATCGCCGATTACAACCACGTCCCCGGTGGCGGCAACGCCCTGTATATGGATGGTCACGTCGCGTTCCAGAAGTATCCCGGCGACGAAGGCCCATTCAGCAAGCCTGTCGGCCTGTTCTTCTCCATATAATCAAAGGCCCCGCTTGCGCGCAAGGTGTCACATGACGCCGGGCGTGTGAAGCGGCAAGCTAGACAGATTCAAAGAGCGATGCTCCCCCCGGCAACAGCCGGGGGGAGCATTAATTGTTTGGCGTAAGCCCCCGGCAGTGACGGGGCAAGGGGGGCGCCCCGGAAGAATGGTCACTCGCGCAAGCCGTCCGGGCGACGCAACCGGCGCAAACGTCAGTGGACATGGTTCTAGCCCTCGTATGAAACGCCCCGTATACATGCGCGAGTTCGTTGCACTCGGTCGAGGCAAGACGGGGATGCGGCGGATGGAGGGCGTGGCGGATTCGCAGGAGTTGCGGAAAGGTGGGTATGCCACACCGCAGCGGTTGAGGGACGGCGCGTGAAGGACAGACAACCACTTGTCATTCTGAGCGTAGCGAAGAATCTGGCTTGAACACAGTAGAAAGTGGAGTGCAGCTCCCGGTGGTTGGCGTAGTGCGTTAGTTGCCAGGTCCTTCGCTTCGCTCCTAAGAAACGGATCGTGTAAGTTGCTTTCGCCCTTACAGGGCTCACGTTGATTGGGGGCTGTAACCTGGGGTTTCGATTTACGTCGTTGCCGCGAATCTCACCCCAAGCTAGAGTCTGCCGTGCCTACGGCACTCAAGAGAAGAGGCCGTCCGCTTGGCTTCTGTTTCTACCACTGATATGCCACACCGCAGCGGTTGAGGAACGGCGCTTGAGAGACAGACAACCATTTGTCATTCTGAGCGTAGCGAAGAATCTGGCTTGAACAAAGCAGAAGGTGAACGCAGCACCGGATGGTTGGTGCAGTGAGTTTATTGCCAGATCCTTCGCTTCGCTCCTGAGAAACAAGCCGAGTCTCTTGCATGTGGTGCTCCTTCAGAGCGGCTATTAGGGTGGGCTGCTGACCTGGGGCGGCGTCCTCCTTCGCCCCTCGACTGCGTCTTGGGGCTTCGGAGGACTCTGCCCCAGGCTATTATGTTCTGCGCCGTGCGGCGCGCAAGAGGAACAGACGGTGTGAGTAGTGAACGAGATCACATGTTGTCCGATGCCGAGTCAGGGCCGACTCCCTGCCCGTCGTTTCTATCACCAAAACCCGCGCTCGCGCGGTTCCCCCGCTCAGGATGACAAGAGGGGATGCTGGCAGGTTGTTCCGCTCAGGATACCCAAGTGGGTCGCGCTACGAATACACGTCGCGGCGAGTTGCGTCCACCTCATACTTCTATTTTCCCGCCTTTCGCAGTCCGCAAGTCCCTCGTTTCGCGAGGTTGGTGTCGCTATCGTGGCATGCCCACCGCTGCGGAGAGTGCAACGGATTTGCGCATATAGATAGGAACGCATGGCTGGGAGACCCTGCCACAACATTTGGCGGTCGTTAGGAGTGGTCCGCCGCGGCGGACCAGGAGACTCTGCCACAACATGGGAAGTCATACGCGTCTGGTTGATCCTCTTATCGGCGTTAATCGGTGTTCATCTGTGGTTGAGTCAATTTGGTTGCGGTCATGCCGCGCTGTGCGTCCCTTGTGTTCTTTTGCGGCAGGTCCCTGCATTGCGTTTCGTGCCTTCGCCCTGTACCTTCTTATTGGTAATTGCGGACACGCGGGATCGGGGGACACAGTCAACGCGTCCGTTTGTCCAATCGAGCACGGTAGGGGAGGATACGTATGTTTCGGGCATGGATTGGGGCGATGGTGGTTGGGGTGCTGGCGTGTCTGCCTTCGTTTGCGGACTCGACGGTCCTGGCGGATTTTGAGGACACCGATTACGGCGCGTGGAAAGTGACCGGCGACGCCTTCGGCACGCACCCGGCGCGCGGAACGCTCCAGGGCCAGATGGACGTGACCGGTTTCAAAGGCAAAGCCCTCGTGAATTCCTTCCACAACGGCGACGGCGCTACCGGCACGCTTACCTCTCCCGAGTTCGTTATCGACAAGCCCTGCATCAGCTTCCTTATCGGCGGCGGCAAGTACCCCGGCGAAACCTGCATGGACTTGTTGATCGACGGTAAACAAGTTCGCACCTCGACAGGTCCGAACGATGTGCCTGGCGGTTCGGAACGGCTCCGTTGGCAGTCGTGGGACGTTCGCGAATTCGCCGGAAAGAAGGCCACAATCCAAATCGTAGACAAGCGTACTGGTGGTTGGGGGCATATCAACGTGGATCAGATCGTGTTGGGGGACGAACCGATGAATAGCGAGCAGCGGCGTAGTATCCAGATCGACAAGCCTTTTCTGAATCTGCCGATTAAGAATGGGGCTTCGAAATCGCTGTTGCGCGTTCTGCGCGGTGACGAGATTTTGCGCGAGTACGACATCGAGTTGACCGATTCGACTCCGGACTTTTGGGTAGCCATCGACATGACGGCGTTCAAAGGCGATACGCTGACCCTGTGGGCCGACGGTTTGGAGACCGACGCAGCCCTCAAACAGGCCACACTCGCGGAATCGCTTATAGGCGGAGAAAACCTGTACCAGGAGAGACTCCGTCCGCAATTCCACTTCTCGCCACAGCGCGGATGGAACAACGATCCGAACGGACTCGTCTACTACAAGGGCGAGTATCATCTGTTCTTTCAGCACAATCCCGTTGGTTGGAACTGGGGAAACATGACGTGGGGTCACGCGGTCAGCAAGGACCTTGTGCACTGGACCGAGTTAGGCGATGCCATTCACCCCGATAAACTTGGGACCATCTTCTCTGGTTCCGCCGTCATTGATGAGGCCAACACGACGGGATTCAAGACTGGCGACGAGTCTCCGATTGTGTGTGTCTACACGTCGGCAGGCGGAACGGGCCGGTGGTCGGAAGACCAACCGTTTACGCAGTCGCTCGCGTACAGCAACGACCGCGGCCGCTCCTGGACCAAGTATTCGGGCAACCCGGTGCAGGCGCATATCAACGGCGGCAACCGCGACCCGAAAGCGTTTTGGTATGCGCCGGGCAATTGCTGGGTGATCGTGCTCTATCTCGACGACAAGCGCATGGCCATCTTCAATTCGCCGGATTTGAAACAGTGGACACAGCAAAGCGAGTTGACGTGTTTCCACGAGTGCCCCGAACTCTTCGAACTGCCCGTCGACGGCGATGCCAACAACAAGAAATGGGTGCTCTACGGCGCGTCAGGCGAGTACTACATCGGCACGTTCGACGGCAAGACCTACACGCCCGAAACACAAATACTGCCCTTCCAGTTCGGCAACTGCTTCTACGCGTCGCAGACCTATAACAACATCCCTGTCGAGGATGGCCGCCGCATCCAGATTGCTTGGGGCACCATCGGCGACCAGTCGATGCCCTTCAATCAAATGATGGATTTCCCCGTCGAACTGACCCTTCGTACGACGTCTGACGGCGTGCGGATGTGCGCGTGGCCCGTTCGCGAGATCGAGTCGCTCTACGCAAACAAGAAGGAATGGAAAGACGTTGCGCTTTCCGCGAACTTGCTCGAAGGAGTCCAGGGCGACTGCTTCGACATTGAGGCCGTTCTTGTTCCCGGCGACGCGAAAGAGGTAGGTTTCATCGTTCGTGGCATTCCTGTCCAGTACGATGTGGCCAAGGAGCAACTGACCTGTGCCGACAAGTCCGCGAACGTAAAGCTCGAAAACGGCGAACTCTCACTGCGCCTGCTCGTCGATCGGATGTCTATCGAAATCTTCGCACAGCGCGGCGCGGTCTACATGCCTATGGGTCTTCATTTCGACGAGTCAAAGCAGGCCTTGGAGGTAGTCTCCAAGGAGGGCAAGGCCCAAGCCAAGTCACTGGCGGTGCGCGAACTGCGGTCGGCTTGGACGCAGTAACTCGGCGTATCCAAAGAGGTTAGGCGTCTCCCTTGACAAACGCATCTTGTTAGACTATGCTTCGGACACGAGTCCGGTACCGTGTTCGGCACGGAATTGGGCGGGTTACGGGCCCCCGGCCAACATGTGCGGCTGGTTGGAATCGGGGCTGGGGCGGGGTGCCGCAGACCGGCGCATTAAGGCATTTACCGTGCACAAACGCGTGGTGGTTATAGATACGGGCTACGATTCCTTTGACCAGGAGCAGGCCATTTTGGGGGCTTCGGGCTATTCCCTGGACGTCTTTCCGGGGGATCGGCACGACTGGGCTGGCAAAGCGGCCTTTGCCCACGGGGCCGACGGGTTGCTGGTCAGGTGGACGAACGTCAATGACGCCTTTCTCGATATCGCGACGACCCTGAAAGCGATTGTCCGGTACGGGGTGGGTTACGACAACATCGACCTTGCCGCAGTCACCGCGCGGGGCATTCCCGTCTGCAACGTTCAAGGCTACGCCAATCACTCCGTATCGGATCACGCGCTGGCACTCATCTTCGCCTGCGTTCGCGGCCTTCGCGCGGGCATGGCGGGTTTGCGCCCGCACTACGCCGCCGCCCCAACGTTTCACATGCCCGAGTTGCACGAGTTGACGCTGGGCATAGTCGGTCTTGGCCGTATCGGCGGCGCCCTGTGCGCCAAGGCGCGGGCGTTGTTCGGAAGCGTGGTCGCGTGCGACCCGTATATCCCGCCGACGCGCTTCTCGGAGCTCGGTGTCGAGTCATTCTCGTTGGAGCGGCTCCTGGACGTTAGCGACGTCGTAAGTCTCCACTGCAATCTCACCGACGAGACGCATCATCTAATCGACGCTAAAGCGCTGGGCGCCATGCGGCCCAACGCGATTCTTATCAATACCGCGCGAGGACCCGTCGTGGATGAAGAGGCCCTGACGGAGGCGCTTACGTCGGGCCGCGTTTTTGCCGCGGGCCTCGACGTATTCGAAGACGAACCGCCCAAATCGAATCGAGACGAGATGCTTGCGCATCCGCGTGTGGTTGCCACGGGGCATTATGCGTGGTACAGCCAACGCGCAAGCCGCGAGCTGCAACGCCGCGCAGCGCTCAATCTTGATGCATTGCTTCGGGGGGAACTTCCCGAAGATTGTCTGAATAAGAACGTGATTCGAGTATGTAGTGCGTAACCAAAACGTGTGTGAGGAAGCTCATGGCGTGTACGGTCAATGACATTGCGCGCGTGGCTGGAGTGAGTCGCTCAACGGTATTGAGGGCGCTCTCAGGCAAGCCGGACATTTCCATCGGAACGAGGGAACGCATTCAATCCCTCGCCACATCCATGAAATATCGTCCCAACTATATTGCCCGCAGCCTGACCCATGGAAAGACCAACCTGGTCGGCGTGCTGGCAAAACCCAGCATCTACTACGCGTCACATACGGGTATCGAGGCGGTGGAGCGCGGATTGCGCGCGGGCGGATATTCCACGCTGCTGCTCATGAGCGAAAACGAAACGGGCAAAGACGACTCGGTGCTCGATCGCCTTATGAAGAATCGCGTGGACGGCGTCATCGCCGTTCCTGGGGCGATGACCGATCCCGAGGCTTTTCGAGAGTTGATCGAAACCGGCGCCAAGCTGGTGATTCTCGACAGCCAAATCGACGGAGTTTCCGTTCCTCAGATCACGGGGGACAACTACGGAGCGGGGAGGCTGGCGGCTCAGCATTTGATCGATCTGGGGCATCGGCGAATTGGCTATCTGGGTATTCCCCGGATTACCACGGTTGGAAAGCAGCGATTGAGGGGCGTGGAAGACGCGTTTTCCAGTTCGGGAATTCTGCTGGACCGGCGCTTCTTTGTGGAAGTCGATTTCAGTGAATCCGCCGCCGAAGCGTGTGTGGCAGACATGCTTAAGGCGAAGGATCGCCCGACGGCATTGCTCACGCGTCATGACGTGGTGGCGCGCGGGGCGATGCGCGCGATATTCGCGGCGGGGCTGTCGATTCCCCGAGACATTTCGCTCGTGGGGAACGGAGATATGCCTGGCACCGATATGCTTCGTGTTCCGTTGACGACGGTTCGTTTCCCGGCGAAGCAGATTGCCGATCTGTGCGTGCGCACGCTTCTGGATATGTTGGCAGGCAAAGAGGTGCCTCAAGGAACCACGAAGCTGGGCGTTGAACTGGTGGTTCGCGAATCGACTGCGCCGCTGGAATGAGCGGGGAGAATTTGTCCGGCGACACATCACGGTAGGAGGAGGGGGCATGAGTGCTGCGATGAAGATGGCAGGGAAGCGGGCGCTGGTATCCGGTTCGGGCACGGGAATCGGACGCGAGATCGCGCTGGAATTCGCGCGCCAAGGTGCGGATGTGGTGTTGCACTACGCGCACAGCGACGCCGGCGCGAAAAGCGCCGTTGAAGAGATTGCCGCCATGGGGCGGAGGGCTGCGGCATTTCGGGCGGACTTCGATAACGTGGATGACGTTGAAGCGCTGGGTAAATCCGCGCTGGAGTTTCTGGGGGGTGTGGATTGCCTCGTGAACAACGCAGGCATCACCTTTAACAAACCCTTTCTGAAGGTCACGCGAGAGCAATTCGACCGGATGTATCACGTGAATATCCGGGCACAGTTCTTCCTCACGCAACGCATCGTTGAAGACATGATGGAGCACGGCGGCGGCGCCATCTGCAACATCACGTCGATTCACGGCGTACAGGGTGCGCCGGAACACTCGGTATACGCGGGCACCAAGGGCGCAATCATTGCGTACACGCGGGCGCTTGCCGTCGAATTGGCGCACAAAGGCATTCGAATCAATGCCATCGCACCCGGCTGGGTCACGGTCGAAAACTACTACAAGGTACTACCCGGCTTCAGCGAAGTGGGCGCCAAGAAGGATGCCGCCGAAAAGGTGCCGTTGGGACGTTCGGGGGTGCCGTTGGATATCGCCAAATTGGCGGTGTTTCTGTGCTCCGAAGATGCCGGGTATGTGGTCGGGCAGACCATTGTCGCGGATGGAGGCACCACTTCGTTGATGTCGTTGATTTCCGATTTCCGCAACGAGTCTTCGGCTCGTTTCGGAACGGGATACCTGCCGGGAATCTGATTCAGCACTGCACGGGCATGAACGGTTGACGTTGGAGAACTACTGAGGGGAGGGAGTCTCATGGGCCCAGGCAAGCAGGCCGCCGGTAACGGCGAGTCCAAGCTGTATGCATTTGCCGTCGCGTTTGTCGCATCCGTAGGAGGGTTCCTCTTCGGATACGACCTGGCCATTGTTTGCGGGGCCAATCTCTATTTGAAAGAGGTGTTCCAACTCACGGAAGTGGGATTCGGTTTTGCCACGGCAAGCGCTTCATTGGGTTGCATCATCGGGCCGTTCATCGGCTCGTGGTTGTGCGACGCGATTGGACGAAACAAGACCATGATGGTTGCGTGCGCGTTGTTGGGCATAGGGTCCATCTTCACCGCGATTCCGAATGATATCGTTACATTCAATGTCTTTCGCATCGTCGGCGGCGTGGGCGTTGGACTCTGCTCCGTGGCCTCGCCCATGTATATTTCCGAACTCGCGCCGCCGAGGATGCGCGGCGGACTCGGGGTTATGTACCAGCTCGCCATCGTGGTGGGTAGTGTTGCGGCGCCCTTTGTCTCCTTCTTAATTGTGAAATACACCCCTGAAGACGTGTGTTGGCGTTGGATGTTCGCATCGGAACTGCTTCCCGTCGCCGTGTTTATCGTCCTGCTTGCGATGCTGCCTGAAAGCCCGCGTTGGCTTGCGAGCCGTGGCCGTCACGAGGAGGCCCAGGCCATCCTCACGCGCGTCGACGGACCTGCATCGGCGGAGTCCGAAATGGCGGCCATTCGCGAATCGCTCCAAGAGGACACAGGCAGTTGGTCGGACCTGTTTGCTCCGGGTATGCGCTTTGCCCTTTTCATCGGACTCATGCTCGCGATCTTCAACAATTGGACCGGTTGGAGCGTCATGGGTGGTTACATTCCCATGCTGTTTGAAGCATCCGGCTTGCAGGACCGCTCCATTGCATTCTTGCAGTTTGCGGTGACCTATGGATTCATGGGCATTGTCACTGCGATTGCGTGTTGGACGGTCGACCGCGTGGGGCGGCGTCCGCTGTGGTTATTCGCTTCGGTTCTTATGGCTATTGTGACCGCGTTGGCCGGAGCCGTCTTCCACTTCCACCTTAGCGGTGGCCTTGTGTTGCTCGTGATCATTCTTTGCACCATTCCCCACGGGTTGGCTCTTGGACCGCTGCCGTGGCTGATGATGTCAGAGATTTTCCCAACGCGTCTGCGCGCCAAAGCGGTATCGATTACGACAGCGTTTCTATGGTTCACCATTCTCAGCGGGACGTGGGTGTTTCCCATCATCACGGGCTATTCAACGCGCATGACCGGTTCTGTCGGCGGCGCGTTCTGGTTATTTACCGTAGTCTGCATTTTCTCTTTCTTCTTCGGCCTGTGGGTCTTGCCGGAGACAAAAGGACGTACCTTAGAAGAGATATCGGCTTCGTGGAAGCGTAAGCAATCCTGATTGAAAGGGAGGGTCTCGCCATGAAGAGTCGCAGAGAGTTTCTCGAAGTGTCCGTGAAAGGCGCCGGCGCTTTGTATATGGCGGCTGTGGCGTCTCCAGCGTTAGCCGCCGAGGCACAGGCGGGCATAGTGCCAATTCCCAAGGCCAGACTCATTGAAGTGCTCACCAAGGTTGGCAAACCGCCACGGGTGATCACGAACCCCGATGGCACTACCGTGCTTCTGCTTCCCTACGGCGGCCGCGTTCTTGGGTTGTTTGCGGTGGGTAGCGAAGAGAATTTCTACTGGACACATCCTGCGCTCGCTTCGGTTGATACGGCCAGAGAATTCTACGCAAGCACGGCATGGAAGAACTCCGGCGGCGATCGCACCTGGCTCGCGCCGGAAGTGGACATCTTCTTGCCCGAGTACCCGGAAACATCCACTTACTTCCAACCTCGCGAGTTGGATCCCGGCAATTACAGCGTCGTGGAGCAGGACGGAAGACAGTATCTCGTCAACGAGCTGAAACTGCATCTGTCGCGACCCAACCGCGACGTCGAGCTTCGCATCTCCAAGTGCGTAGTCCCTGCGGCGAATCCCCTGCGCTACGAGAAGAACGTCGATCAGTCGGGCGTCGCGTATGCGGGATACACGCAGTTAACGCAGTTGGAATTCATCAAGACGCAACGTGAACTTCTGGGCGCGGACAAGTCGGAGACGCCCCAGGTCGGTTTATGGAACCTTGTGCAGATGCCGCACGGCGGCGACCTGGTCATTCCAGTGTATAGCAAGACGACGCCGAAGATTTGGTTCGGGGAGATATCGGGGGACGACCTCATTGTCGGTGACCGGCTCATTCGATACAAGATGCGCGCGCAAGGCGAGCACAAGCTGGGTGTGCGAGCCATCGCGACAGCCGGCCGTGTCGGATACCTGTACAACACGGGCGACGTTTCCTCGCTTATCGTGCGCAACTTTACGGTGAACCCTTCGGGCGACTACGTCGACGCGCCGTGGAAAGACCCGAACGATCTTGGATACTCCACTCAGGCCTGCAACGTAAACAGCTCGCTGGGAGCGTTCAGCGAACTCGAGTACCACATCCCCGCTATCGGCGGGACCGGCGCGCTTCGATGCGACGATGCCGCGCAAGTCTGGGCATTTCGTGGACCCGCGGACCGTGTGCTGAACATCGCGCATACGCTTTTGTCCGCGGACGTGTAGCGCGGAACTTGGAAGGACATATGAACTCGAAATCGGATAAGGCCGTAGTTACGTTTGGCGAGTTGCTGTTGCGGCTCGACCCGCCCGCATTTCAGCGATGCACCCAGGCAGAGACGTTCACCGCGCGCTATACCGGCGCGGAGGCGAACGTGGCCGCTTCGCTCGCCGAATTTGGCATCGAAGCCTATGCCGTATCCAAAGTGCCCGAACACGAGATTGGGCAGGCCTGTGTGAATTACCTGCGCCGGTTCGGCATACGCACGGACTTTATTGTGCGCGGGGGCGATCGCCTTGGCATTCTTTACGTGGAAACCGGGTTTTCGCAGCGCCCATCCAACGTGATTTACGACCGCAACCACAGCAGCATTCGCGAGGTGACTACGTCCGAGTTTGACTGGAAGGCCATTCTTTCGGGCAAACAGTGGTTCCATTTCTCGGGTACCGCGCCCGCACTCGGCGCGAACGTCGTTGCCGTACTCGAAGACGCATTGGATGCGGCGCGGGCTGTTGGGGTTGTCGCAAGCTGTGACTGCAATTACCGCAGCAAGCTGTGGAGTCCCGAGGAGGCCGGCCGCGTACTCTCCAGATTGATGGGACGTGTAGACGTTCTCATTTGCGGCATTGAAGACGCGCGAAAGTTGTTTGGAATCGAAGCGCCGGCGGGACTTGCTGGCGACGAGGCGGCGCATAGCGCCTATGTCGCCGGGCAATTGCGCGACCGATTTGGCTGCTCGCACGTCGCCATGACGCTGCGCGGAGGGCAGTCGGCATCGCTGACGCAGTATGCGGGAATGCTCAGCGGTCGTGATGGAAACGGTTTCAGCAAGACATACGAAATAGAAGTCGTTGACCGCGTTGGAGCCGGAGACGCGTTTGCGGCGGGCATCATCTATAAGCTGCTGCTGGGCGCGTCCGTTCAGGATGCTGTCGAGTTTGCCGCCGCATCCGCATGTCTCAAGCACACGATACCCGGTGACTTCAATTTGGTGAGTCTTGCCGAAGTAGAGCAATTGCTCGCGGGCGGCCAGGGTGGCCGCGTACAGCGTTGAGTTAAGGAAACAGCCGTGAACAAAGAAGTACTGCTGAAACGTATTCATGAGGAGTGGTTGGTCCTTATTCTGCGGGGCGACACGCCCAAGCAGACGGAAGAGACATTCGATGCGCTGATTGAAGGCGGCGCGACGCTCCTGGAAGTTCCATTCACAACCGAGGGCGCGCCGGGGATTATCCGGCGATTGCGCGAGCGGCACGGCGACCGCATCGTTGTTTCCGCGGGAACGGTCACGACGCGCGAGCAAGCGAAGGCGGCCATCGATAATGGCGCGCAGGGCATTGTGTCGCCGAACCTGTATGCGCCGGTGGTGGAAGAAGCAGTGAACGCGAACGTTGTGTCTGCGCCCGGCTGCTTCTCGCCCAGCGAAGTTGCCGATGCCATGCGCATGGGCGCGGATCTCATCAAACTCTTTCCGTGCGACATGGTTGGACCGCGATTCGTCTACTTCATGCAGGGACCGTTCCCGGGTGTGCGCATCATGCCCGCGGGCAGTATTACCATCCACAACATGAACGACTACTATGCCGTCGGCGCATACGCCGGCGTTGCGGGCGTGACTACCGAGATGCCTTTGGCGGACGCTGTCAAAAACCGGCGCTTCACGGAGATCACAGATTGCGCGCGGGAATGGACGGCCGCAGTGCGACGTATGAAAGCAGGGGAGAGCACGTCTTGAATACCGTCGAAGTTGCAGACTTCAGACACCTGCCGATTCAGGAGATGGAATTTCGTATCGCGGCATTTGAGGCGCGATTGCACGCGTCGCAGCGTTCGGCCCCGGACTCCAAACTATGGGTCAGAGATGCGTTGCGCCGCAAAGGGGCTCCGCGTTGTCCCGTTCGCAACAAACGCCTTTCCCTGGACATCATTCTGAAGTACGGCGATATGCTCGCTGACCTGTTCGATTTATATCCGGACGACGTCATCGCCGTGATTCCCTACGACATCACCGTTGGGTATCAAGCGCCTGAGAAATCGCCGCGAATCAACACCGTGGAAGCGTTGATGCGGAGCATGGAATGGGTCGATGAATGGGGTACTCGCTGGGGTCATGCGTTTGGCGGAGTCGGCGCGACTCCCATGGATCATCCGCTTAAGGACTGGTCCGAACTCGACACGTATCTGCGTGAGACGATGCCCAAGGCGGATGTGCCTGGCCGGCTCGCTGAAGGCGAGCGCATCTTGTCGATGCACAAAGACTCGAAATACTGCTTTGGGATAGTCCATCTCGCGCTGTTCGAGCGGCTTCATTCGTTGCGCGGGATGGAGAACGTATTTACTGATTTCTACATCTACGAATCGGAGACGCGCCGGCTTCTGGACGCGCTTGAAGAATACCTTCTTCAGATGATCCGGCAGTGGGCCGCGCTTGGCGCGGACGGCGTGTTTATGACCGACGATTGGGGTTCGCAGAGCGGATTGATGATTTCGCCCGAACTCTGGCGGTCTATCTTTAAGCCTTACTACAAGCGCGCATTCGACGAGATTCACGCGCTCGGTATGGAAGCGATCTTTCACAGTTGCGGCAATGTAACGGACATTGTAGGCGACCTCGTCGATATCGGTTTAGACGTATTGGACCCCGTGCAGCCGGGGGCGATGGACATTGAACACCTTGCAAGGGAATTCGGCGGCTCACTTGCGTTTTGCGGGGCGGTGGACATTCAGGACTTGCTTCTGAACGAGACTCCCGCGCGCGTAAAGGACGAAGTGCACCGCATCATTGACACATTGGGTACACCGTTTGGCGGCGCGCTGCTTCTTGGACCGGCCAATGTCTTGACTCCGGATATTCCGTTCGAAAACCTGGTGGCCCTCTTTGAAGCCGGCCACAACTCGAAATAGAAAGCGAAGCTCACCCTATGAACGTACGTGCTGCCGACCTCAAAGCGCTTGTGGAATCGATTTTTGCCGGCCGTGGATTGTCTGCGCGCGACGCAGGCGTTATGGCCGATTGTCTGGTGCATGCGAACCTGCGAGGCACGGATTCGCACGGCGTCATGCGTATTCCTCACTACGTTTCGCGTGTCGATGCTGGATCCATCAATCCACGGCCCAATACCGTCATTGAGCAAACGGGTCCCGCTACGGCGACCGTTGACGGGGACCACGGGTTTGGTCCCGTCACGACGTGGGACGCGATGGGTGTTGCGATTGATCTCGCGCGTGACGCGGGTGTTGCGTTCGTGGGCGTCAATCACAGCAACCATTGCGGGGCACTGTCATTCTTTGCGCACCGCGCCATGGATGCCGGAATGATCGGATTCGTCTTTACGCAGACCGACAAAGGTGTTGTGCCCTTCGGCGGCCGATTGCCGTTCTTCGGGTCGAACCCGCTGTGTATCGGGGTGCCGACGCGATCGGGATCGCCGGTTGTTCTGGACATGGCCACAAGCACCGTCGCGGGCGGGCATGTCTACAAAGCGCGGATGGAGAACAGACCGATTCCGCCTACGTGGGCGCTGGACAGCGATGGCAAGCCCACGACCGATCCGCACAAGGCCACTTTCTGGACGCCCGCGGCCGGAGCCAAGGGATACGGCCTTGGGGCTGTCATTGACGTGCTGACCGGCCTGCTCTCCGGCGGAGCATTCGGTCCGAACATTCCGATCATGTACGGTGACCTCGACAAGAAACGTAATCTGTGCCACCTGGTCGGAGCGTTGGACTATCACCGGTTCGCGGGCGGTGATACGTTTCGCGATCAAGTCGCGGCGATGGTTACGGCATTGCACGCCGCACCCACGGCCGAAGGTTTCGAGCGCGTGCTGGCTCCGGGCGAACCGGAGTACTTGCGATCGCTTGAGCGCTCTGAGAGCGGCATACCCTTGGACGAGCAACTCTGGAACGAACTGAACGCGCTGGCCCCAAAGTAGTCTTGGGCAGCTAAGCAATTATTCACGAAAGGGAGGAGTACCCGTGAAGAAAGTCATCATTACCGATCATGGATTCCCAAACATCGACTTCGAACGCAGGATCATCGAGTCGGCGGGATTTGAACTCGAGACCGTTCAACCCATCTGTAAGACGGAAGACGATGTCATTCGCACGTGTGGCAATGCCGACGTGCTTCTCGTCCAGTGGGCGCCTGTCACGCGGCGCGTGCTTGAAGCGTTGCCAAATGTGCGCTGCATCGTGCGGTATGGTGTCGGCGTCAACAACTTCGATCTCGAAGCCGCGAAGGACCTCAAGGTCGTGGCGGCAAACGTGCCCGACTTCTGCGTCGAAGAAGTCGCAAACCACGCGCTGGCCATGATTCTCTCGCTGTGCCGGCGCATACCGCAGGACCACGCTCAGATCCTTCAGGGCGGCTGGGGCGTGAACCCGTTTCGGCCGATTCCCGCCCCGACCGATCTGACCCTGGGGTTGGTGAGCTTTGGCAAGATAGCCAGGAATCTCGCGCGCAAGGCTGCCGCGTTTGGATTCAACATTGTGGCGCATGATCCCTTCCTCAAGCCGGAAGCCTTTGCGGAATGCAACGTCAAGCCGGTTGGGTTCAAGGAACTCCTGGCCAAGTCGGACATCGTTTCGCTGCACTGTCCGCTCGTCAACGAGACGACGCATTTGATGAACAAAGATACGCTGGCCGAGATGAAGCGCGGCGCCATTTTGATCAACACGTCGCGCGGACCGGTCGTTGACGAGCCTGCGTTGATTGAAGCCCTGAGATCAGGTCAGCTTGGCGGCGCGGGGCTGGACGTGTTCGAAGTCGAGCCGCTACCCGCTGGCAGTCCGTTGCGCGAATTCAACAACGTGATACTTACAAGCCACGCCGCATCGGTGTCGGAGAAGGCCGTGGACATGCTTCAGACGAAAGCGGCCGAGGCGGCACGCGATTTTCTGCTTGGCAAAGACCCCGTCTCGCGGCTTGTGTAACGAAACAACATTAGAACCTCAAGAGGAGTTATAGATATGAAGTTTGTTCGATTCACAAGTGCGGGGCATCCCAAAGGCGTTTATGGTTTGGTGGGTGACCAGGGTGAGATACGTGTCCTGAAAGGCGGCTTGTTCGATAAACCGGAACCGACGGGTGAGGTCCTTGCCGAAAAAGACATCGTCCGTTACCTAGCCCCAGTCGATCCTCCCAACATACTTTGTGTAGGCCGCAACTATCGCGAACACGCCGCGGAAACGGCGGACGAACTGCCATCGGCACCTTTGCTGTTCATCAAGGCCACTTCGGCCTTGAATGCGCACGAATGCGACGTCGTCATCCCCGCAATAGCTCCCGAGTTCATCGATTACGAGGGAGAGCTGGTAGCCATCATCGGCAAAGCGGCGAAGAACGTCTCTGTCGAAGATGCGCTGAGCTATGTCTTTGGCTACTCCTGCGGTAACGACGTCTCGGCGCGCGATTGTCAGAAGAGCGATGGACAATGGGCGCGCGCGAAGAGCGTAGACACCTTTGCCCCCATCGGCCCCTACGTGGTCACGGACGTGGACGTGAGCGACGTGCGCGTGCGCATGCTCTTGAACGGCGAGGAAATGCAGAACCAGTCGACCAAGGACATGGTATTCAGCGTCGCATATCTTGTCAGCTATTTCAGCAAAACGATGACCTTGCTTCCCGGAACGGTGTTGTACACCGGTACGCCGAGCGGCATCGGCCTTGCCCGCAAACCGCCCCGGCTGCTTCGCCCCGGCGACGTGTGTGAGGTCGTTATCGACAAGGTGGGAACGCTTCGCAACCGGATGGTGGCCAGTTCATAAACTCGAGAACTCAAATGAAGACACTCGCAACCGAAATAGACGACACACGCGTGCCAGAGGGCGGCGTGGCCCTGTGGTGGCTTGCGCAAGCGGGATTCGTATTCAAGAATGCCGCGGGCAAGGTCATCTATGTAGACCCGTACCTCTCCAACGTCGTGGAGAAGGCATTCGGCTTCAAGCGGCTTTCGCTCGCGCCAATCGCGGCGGAGGACGTGCGCGCCGACTGGCTTGTGAGTTCGCACGAGCACCTCGATCACCTCGACACAGATGCGTTGCCCGTGATCGCGAGCAACAACCCGGCGTGCCGGTTTGCGGGCACCATCGCGTGTGTTCCCGAGTACGAGAAGATGGGCATTATGCCGGATCGCCGTATCCTGCTGGAGGCAGGCGCGTGCTACGAACTGGATGGTGTGAAGGTGCACACCGCACGCGCGGACCACGGCGATCTCTCGCCGACGGCGCTTTCGCTGCTCTTCGATTTCGGCGGTGTGCGCGTACTGTACACGGCGGATACGGCACTTAATATCCCGTTGATGCAGCCACTGATCGACCGCAAGCCCGATGTCCTTCTGACATGTATCAACGGCCGCTTCGGAAATCTCGATGCCGAGCAGGCCGCGGAACTCACGACGCTCATAGCGCCACGCGTCGTTGTCCCCTGTCACTTCTGGATGTTCAAGGAGCACAACGGCGATCCGGAATCGTTCATCCAAGCATGCAGCCGGCGGTGTCCGCACGTTCCCGTGCGGTTATTGACTCCCGGTGAAGGTTTTCGTTGTACAACACAAGACATTGCGGCGATCCGCCCGGTGTCGTAGAAGGAAATTCTATGAGCAGAAGGATACGTTTTGTCGAGGCGCTGCGTGAAGGCATGCGCCAGGAGATGGAACGCGACCCCTCGGTCTTCGTGATGGGCGAAGGCGTGGGGCCGCACGGTAGCGCGTTTAAGCAGACGGACGGCTTGTGCGCCCAGTTTGGCGAGGAGCGCCTGCGTGATACGCCGATTTCGGAGCTGGCCATTGCGGGAACAGCCGTGGGCGCGGCCTTGTTGGGGATGCGGCCCATCGCCGATCTGATGTGGATCGATTTCTCCATGCTCGCCATGGACCAGATCTGCAATCAGGCAGCCAAGCTTCGCTATATCTCGAACGGCCAGGTACAGGTGCCGGTTGTCTACCGCATGTCGACGGGCAAATCGAAGTCGAATGCCGCGCATCATTCCGGCTCATTCTACTCGTGGTTCATCAACACGCCGGGCTTGAAGGTGGTGCTGCCGAGCACGCCCCACGATGCAAAGGGACTCATTATCGCGGCGATTCGTGATAATGACCCCGTCATCTATCTCGAACACAAACTTCTCTTTAACACACGCGGCGAAGTCCCTGAGGAACCCTATGAGGTTCCGATTGGAGTCGCCGAGGTGAAACGCGAGGGAAAGGACCTCACTATCGTGACGAACGGGGCCATGGTCGGATTCAGTCTGACGGCCGCCGAAACGTTGGAAAAGGAAGGTGTGTCTGTCGAGGTGATCGATTTGCGCACGCTGATGCCCTACGACGGGGAAGCGGTTCTCACGTCGGTTCGCAAGACGGGTCGCCTTCTAGTTGTTGAGGAAGGTTTTCGATTCTGCGGACTTGGGTCCGAGATCATCGCGCATACGGTGGAGAACGCGATGGATGCGCTGCGCGTTCCGCCGAAGCAACTCACAACGATGCACACAACAATACCTTTCAGCCCACCCTTGGAGGATTATGTGTTTCCCAACCCCGAGCGCGTCGTGGATGCCGTGCGCGCCATGATGAGCGCTTAGGCTCGAGGAGACTACGACTATGGATAAGACAACCAAAATCCGGCTGCTTGACACGATGCTGCGGATCCGCAAGGCGGAGTTGCAGTTGGCAATTCTCTACAAGAACGGCAAGGTGCCGTGCGCGGCGCACCTCTACGAGGGACAAGAGGCGATAGCCGCGGGCATCTGCGATCACCTCACACACAACGATTGTCTCACGAGTACCCATCGCGGACACGGACACTGCATCGCGAAGGGCATGGACATGAAGGAAATGGTCGCCGAGGTGTGCGCGCGCAAGACCGGTTGTTGCAGCGGTAAAGGCGGCACGATGCACCTGTTCAAGCCGGAGATCGGCGTTATGGGCACCATCGGCATTGTCGGTGCGGGCATTCCAATCGCCGCGGGACTCGCGCTTGCCATGAAGATGAAGAAGACCGATCACGTCGCGGTGAGTTTCTTCGGCGACGGCGCCGTTAACAACGGCGCGTTTCACGAGAGCCTTAATCTCGCGTCGCTTTGGAAGCTGCCCGTCATATTCGTTTGTGAGAACAACCACTACGCAACCTCCGTGGCCGTATGGCGATCCACGTCCATCCACAAGATCGGCGACCGCGCGGCGGCCTACGAAATGCCCGGCTACAGTGTTGATGGCAATTGTGTCGACAAGGTCTACGAAGCAATGGGCACCGCCGTGAAGCGCGCGCGCGCAGGCGAAGGTCCGACGCTTATCGATTGCGAGACCTATCGCGTGCGCGGGCACTACGAAGGTGACGACGCCCTCTATCGCAAGAAGGAAGAAGTGGTGGAAGCGCGCAAGCATGACCCCATCGAATACTGGAAGCATGAATTGATAACAGAAGGTGTTCTTACTGAGCAGGAATTCGAGGACATGGTTGCCAAGGCAGACGCCGAGGCGGAAGCCGCCGGCGCTTTTGCGATTGAGAGTCCCTTCCCAGAGCCAGAAGAAGCCTTGATGCTCACCGCCAAAGGATAGAGGAGAAGAAACGGTTATGGCGCACGTTATCGTAATGCCCCGGCTGGGGCAGACCATGGAAGTTGGTGAAATCGTCGAATGGCTGAAAGCCGAAGGCGACAAGGTTCAGAAGGGCGAGCTCCTGATGAACGTTCAGACCGACAAGTCTACGTTGGAGGTCGAGTCGGATTTCACGGGGGTTCTGTACAAGATACTTGCCACACCCGAGGATGGCGAGATCGAGTGTTTTGAACCTATCGGCATTATCGCGGAGCCCGGCGAGGTCGTTGATGTAGAACAGGTATTGGCCGAGTTTGGCAAGAAGTAAGGGACGTAGCTCATGCAAGCAGATTTGAGCGGGAAGATTGCGATAGTCACCGGCGCCGCGCAAGGGATTGGACGGGCTGTCGCGGAGACCTTTGCGCGCAACGGGGCGATCGTTGCATTGGCGGACATACAAGAAGAGAAGGGGCGCGCCGCGGCCAGAGAGATCGGCGGCGCCGCTACCTTCTATCCGTGCGACGTCTCCAACGCGGCGCAAGTTCGGGAAGTTTTCGCGGCGGTAGTGAAGGCGCATGGGCGTCTCGACATTGCGGTAAACAACGCAGGTATCAACACGGGAAAACCGGAAGAGCGCGTGAACATCGATCAGTATCCCGACGAAGTGTGGCGTCGAATCATCAGTGTCGATCTCGACGGAGCCTTCTATTGCTGCAAAGCGGCAGCGTCCTACATGGTTCCCGCGAAGTCGGGCGTCATCGTCAACACGGCGTCAATCGCGGGCGTTATTCCTTTGCGGCTTCAAGTCGGTTATGTCGCCGCAAAGGCCGGCGTGATACGCATGACGGAAGCCATGGCCGCGGAACTGGGGCCGTTGGGTATTCGCGTGAATTGCATTTCGCCCGGTTCGACCCTTGTAGAGGGTACGCGACAACTTTTCTACAGCAACAAAGAGGTTGCAGATCGGCTGACTTCATTTATTCCGCAGCGACGGCCCGGTGAAGCACAAGAAATGGCCAATGCCGTGTTGTTCCTGGCATCGGATGCCGGCTCGTATGTTAACGGACACAACTTGATCGTCGACGGCGGCTGGACATGTGGTTTCTCCCGGGATTTTTAGTCCGCAATTTGCGCTGGCGCAAATTGCTCACGTGCAAGATTTTGAGGTTATGCCATGAGGATTTCTCGCGAACACACGTTGTCCTCGGAGAATCGCCTTCTCGCTCGCCTCAAGTCTCGCAAACGTTCTGGTTACGAGACAGGTGCGGGTGTGTTCGTGAGAAATCCAGACTAGATGGACGAATCTTCAACTGAAGGTGAGAGTCTTTCCTCCGAAGTCACCGCGCTTCATCCGTTGCATGGCCGCAGGCCGAAACGTATTCTTCTTCGCGCGGCGATCCTGCTTGGCATCGCGTACGCTGGAGTAACGCTTGTGTTCACTTTCCTTCAGGATTCGCTCATCTTCCCTGCGTTCGGAAAAGTGTGGAGGACCCCCGCCGATCCGGATTATCAGTGGGCGTACGAGGAAGTCGCTCTTCAGGTAGACGGACACACCACGAGAGGATGGTTCATACCCGAGGACAATGCGCGCGCAACGCTGCTCTTCTCGCACGGCAACGGTGGTACCATTTCCGATCGGCTGGACTTCGTAGTCATGTTCAAGGCAATGGGTCTCAACGTCCTTCTCTACGACTACGGCGGTTACGGCGACAGCACGGGACGTCCCTCGGAGCAGCGGTGCTATGCCGATGCGCGCGCCATGTGGCAGTTCCTCACGGAGGAGAAGAAAATTCCGCCATCAGAGATCATTCTCTATGGCGAATCGCTTGGCGGCGGAGTAACCGTCAACCTCGCCACGGAAGTTAAGCCGGGAGCGGTGGTGCTGCAGAGCACGTTTCTGTCCGTCACCAAGCGCGCGCAGGAGATGTTTCCTTTTCTTCCGGTGCGACTACTCCTCCGGCATCACTTCGATAATGCGTCGAAGATAGGAAACATTGCGGCTCCGATTCTCGTCATTCACAGTCCTGACGATACGGTCATCCCGTTTCGTCACGGCCGGGGACTCTTCGAACTGGCTAACGAGCCCAAGACGTTTCTGCAACTCAAGGGCGACCATAACGAGGGTCCATTCGAGTCCCAGCGGAAATACATGAAGGGGCTCGCGGACTTCGTGGACGGTGTGTTCAAGAAATAGACTGCATAATATCGACGGCGTTCACTGGATTCGCCATACGTGGATCACGGGTTTTACGCCGTCTGCGAAAGGCTCCAGGACATAGAGCAGATCGTGCGCCCGATCGTAGGCCACGGATCCGATTCGGAAGCGGCGTTGAACACCCGCGCCGATCATCCCCTCTTCTACATGAGCTGGATTCAACAGTAGATTATCGTCAATACCGATGGACGCGTACGGTTGAGGTTGCCACGGTTTGCGTTCGCCACGCGCCACCGCAGCCAAATCGTCCGGACTGTACAGAATGAACTGCGCGGCGAAACGCGAACTCCACCATCCTCGGTAATCGTTGTGACCTTCGCAGCCTTTCAGGTCTTCTGCCGGGCAGGGCGAGCCGTTTGCCAAGCGGCATGTAGTGAACTGGTTTACAAACTCCGTCTCTATGCACGGAAACTCCGGGCCCGCGGGATTGACCCATCCATACCAGTACTTGGCGCCAACGCCCTTGGTGCCCGCAAATAGCACGGCGGTCTTACCCTTGCTTGTCGTGATCCAGGCCCCGCCTTCCCATTCATCGCAGTGCTGGTAGCCTTTCATTGCTTTGCTGATCACGTCTTCGCTTTCGCGTGAGCTTTCATACTCAAGCAACACCGTTGACTTGAGGTGCGCATTGGATGGTGGCGCCGCGCCGCCGTCATCGGCCCACGGCATGTATGCATAGAGAGCCGGTCCTTGCCCCGACCAGCCGCCGTCACGATAGCGGCCCGTGGCAAGAAATTGCCCATCCACATTGCCCTTGGCCCATGCTTCCGGAATCTCAAAGAGATACCCGTTCACGCTATACAGCGAATGGTCGCCGACATACCACGATCCTTTCGGTTTGGGTGCGGTCAAGGCCGGCTCAATCCACGCATGCGTTGCTACCTGCTTCTCGGCATCTTCGTGGAAGTGCTGTCCCCATGCGAGGTAGATGTGAGGACCTGACGGTTGCCGGTCAACATACTCCATGCCGACGCGTGGAATTTCGTCATACGCGGTGAACAATCCCCTGGCGGCATCTTGGAGTGGCTGAATGAACTCCGCACTATTCAGTGCTGAAGGGTCCTTGGCCTTCTTGGGCTCCGGAATGGACACCTCGGCAATTTGATTTCCGTTGGGCAGCTCTCCGTAAGGAAGCCGATCATGCCCCATTACAAACAGCGACCCCGGACAACCATCCGCGCTGCCGCCGGGATCTCCGTCCGCACGAAACGTCATCGCGTTGCCGCCGTAAGCGAACGTTTCGGGCCGGTCTTCGCCGCCAGGCAGGCGAAACGACCCCAAGTAGGTGAAGTCGCCGGATTGTACGAGGTTGGTTTGAGCCGATGCAGATGCGGCAAGCAAGGACGTGAGCGCCAAGGCGGTGATCGAAACACGAGTAATCATGGTACGTTCCCCTCCATCGGCCGTGAGTTAACTTCTTCACGGCATGCCCAAATACATCAGGGTCAAATCCGAAACGGATGAATACGCACCATGACCGCAGCACGCGCGCGTACCGCGGGACCAAGGCTAGTATAGCACCTGCCGCGACATTGGGATGTCCACAAGACTCGCAGCCAAAGGCAATGTTGCTCGCCGCAAACAGTTTGTGTTCGAGAAAGATCCTCATGGGATAACTTCAACGTCTTGCACATGAGCAATTTGCGCGGGCGCGCAGTTGCGCCGGTTCAAATTGCGGACTAGACTCATTCAGTTCCGTGGACCTACAAGTGGCCGGAGGGGGGAGATGAATATTCACGTCGCAGAAACAGGGATTGTTTATCGGAACCCGTCGCCCAATATCTGGAGCAGGCAAGCCTTCTTTCCGTCTGTACTTCAAGCGCCGTCGGGCGATTTGCTTGCCTCATTCGATATGGGAATCGCGATGGAAAATGCCGACGTCAGGACGTACCTGTGCCGCTCTTCCGATGAAGGCAAGACATGGTCGCAACCCGTCCGCATCCACGAACCCGACTGCAGCCAATCGCCGGTGTCCACGTTGGGGCGCGTGAGCCTGCTTCGCGACGGTACTCTTCTTGCGCTCCAGCTTTTGTGCGATCGTTCACGAAACGAGTTTGGACTCGCCAATCCAAAGACAGAAGGGTATGTGGAGACTCAGTTCTGCTTTCTCAAATCACACGATGAAGGAAGAACGTGGTCGAAGCCTAAATTGATCATGCCGCCACTCGCGTGGAATGCCTTTGAAATCTGCTCACCCATTATCTCCGTCTCCGATTCGCGGTGGTTGCTTCCGACTTCGCTGTGGCGGAACTGGGATGGCGACTGTCCATTTGGCATGAAGGCGGTTTCCTTTCTCTCAGACGATCAGGGAGAGACCTGGCATCGCACTGTTGATGTCATGAATCTCTGGGAGCAGCAGACGGTATGTTGGGAGCAGAAACAGACGGAATTGTCGGATGGCCGGAGGATGGCCGTTTGCTGGTGTTACGATTACGCCAAGAACTCAAGTCTGCCGAATCGCTATGCGTTCTCGACTGACCACGGCGAATCGTATGGACCCGCGTTGATATCGCCGCTTGCCGGTGAAACGTGTACGCCGTATGGGTTGCCGGACAATCATGTCCTCTGTATCTACCGGCGCGTGGATGAACGGGGACTCTGGGCGCATCTCGCGTGTATCGAGGGAGACACCTGGGTGCCGCTCAAAGACGAACCGCTTTGGGGTACGGCGAGATCGTCGTATGGGTTGCAGTCGTCAAGCAAAGTCGAAGAGATGGCCGCGCTTCGATTCGGTTACCCGCAGCTAATCCGATTGCCGGACGGCGATTTCTTCGTCGTATTCTGGTGTGTGGAGGAGTGCGTGGCCCAGATTCGATGGATTCGGCTCCGTTTACAATGAACGATACACAAGACCAAGGGGAATGCCATGGCAGCCGGTGATTTCTATTTTGCCATCAATGCCACGTTCCGATTCATCTTGCAGCAATTCGGAGAGCAGGCGCTTATCGATTACTGGCGCGCCATGGGCGAAGAGTACTACGCGCCGTTGAGCAAACGTTTTCGCGAGGGCGGCCTGGAAGAAGTGGAACGGTATTGGCGGGAGTTCTTTGCCGTTGAGCCGGGCGGCGATGTTGTCGTAACTGCGAGTGACGACAGCGTAGAGATCGATGTGCGCGAGTGCCCCGCCATTCGCTGGTTGCGAGTACATGGCAGAGATATCGTGCCCCACTACTGCAACCACTGTCATCACGTGTCGACGGTCATCGCAGAGAACGCGGGATTGGCATTTGCGGTAGAGGGAGGCGGCGGTTCTTGCCACCAGGCGTTCAGCGCAAAACGCGAGGAGGCCGTCCTATGATCGGCGTTCAGGATTTCTGCGGTCACTACGATTGGACCTTTGAATATCTTCGCCGCACCTTTGGCGAGGAAGCCGTGCAGCGATACTGGTCGCAAGCGATCGCCTTCGATTCACAGTCGCATGCTGTCGAGCTCATTCAAGGCAAGGGTTTCGATGGTATGGACGAATACTGGGGACACACGCTGACCCAGGAAGAAGCAGGATACGCGATCACCCGCACCAGCGACGTGTTTCGCATTGATATGCACGAATGTCCCTCGAAGGGATTCCTTATCAAAAACGGTCTTGAGGCGTATCACGACTATTGCGCGCATTGCATGGGCTGGATTGGCCCCGTCGCGACGAAAGCGGGCTTCACGATCGACCACGTGCACAACCACTGCGGACAATGCTGGTGGGAATTGCGCAGGGAAGGTTCGACGCCGGATTCCGGCGAAGCCCGCGAGAAGGCAGGCAAACACAATGTTGAGCTGCGGCCGGACTGGAACGACGGCCAACACCACACGTACCGCGACTGCAAGCTACTGCCGCCCGATTCCGCTACCGAGTAGATTGCTCCGAGCGGTTCATTCCCCACACGGTCAGTTCCAGTGGCGCGGCCTTACTGCGTAAAACGGCGCTGGCCGCCAGCGACGCGATAAGGCTCACCGCGAAGCTGAATGGGAAGTAGTAGATGAAGTGAACCGAAGTCTCCTTCTGGATCCAAATCGTTGCGGGCAGGCCCACGGCAACGCCTATCAACCACCCGGCAAACGAACCGCGCCGGGTCAGTATTCCAAGCAGGAACAGGGCTAACACGGGCCCCGAGAACAACCCGAGAAATACCTGGGCCGTCTCGATAATGTTGCCGATCCGGGATGCGAAGAAAGCCACGACGGTTGCAAAGCCGCCGAATACCAAGGTCAGCACGCGCGCCGTGGTTACATCTTTGTCCTCCGATACCGCTGTTTTTCGCAGGGGCTTCAAGATGTCGTTCACAACAACAGTGGACATGGAATTGATACCCGAGTCCAGGCTGGACATGGCCGCCGCGAAAATGCCGGAGATTACCAAGCCCGAAATGCCGCTGGGCAACGCATGGACGACGTAGTACGGAAAGATGCGGTCGCCCGCGAGCCCGTCGGGTAAGCGATCGGGCCATGCTTGATGGTAGGCGTACAGTCCAAGACCGATGAAAGCCAGCACGCCAATGATCACGACGGAAAAGAGGGCATTGAGCACCGTAGCCCAAACCATCCCCGAATACGTCTTGCTGGCCATCAATCGCTGAACGGTCAATTGGTCCACACCGTAATCGTGCATGAATTGCAGCAGGTAGGAAACGGCCACAGCGGTGATGGTCATCTGGGTTAGGCTCAATCTCCACTCCCCGAAGTTCAAACGGCCTGACTCAGACGCCACACGAAGGATCTCCGATAACCCGCCGGGCACACCATTGAGCAGCGAGACCGCGACCAACAACGCGCCGCCCGCAAGAATCAGGAATTGCGCAACGTCTGTCCAAATGACGGCTGCCAAGCCACCCATTACCGTGTAGACCGTGGCCAAAACGCCAATTAGCACTATCGCCAGCCACAACGGAATTCCGGTGACCACGGCCAACGCGAGCGCGGGCGCGTAGATGACCGTGCCCAACCAACCGAGACGCGCAAGCAGGAAAAGCGACGACACGCAGTATCGCGCCGGGAGGCCAAAGCGCCGGTCGATGTACTCGTAGGAGGTCGTTACCTCGAGTTTGCGGTAGAAGGGCAGAAAAAGGAGGATGATGAACGGCGCGGCAACGGGCATCATGAGGATGCCTACGTAGATCGACATGTTCTCCGAGTAGACGAGTCCCGGCACGCCCATGTACGTGATGGCGCTGGTGATCGTGGCGAATACGCTCATCGCCACCGCAATCCAGGGCATGGTTTGCCCGGCGAGGAAGAAGTCCTTGGTCGTCTCTTGTTTCCCGGCTAGTCTGATGCCAATCCACACCATGAACGCGAGATAGACGGCCAAAACGGCATAGTTCAGAGCGCCAAACGAAAGTTCCCCTTCCACGCGCCACCTCCGAGTTGAATCCCAAACCCCCGTACCGCAGACTTCTAGGAGGAGCCGCATTGTGACACAACGGGGGCCGGCATGCACGCCGGTTGCGACGATGGATAATGAAGAACAACCACCGCGCTTGATTCTGGGCACCGTGCAACTGGGCATGCCCTATGGCATCGCCAACAGAGAGGGGCGCCCATCGCCCGGTGAAGCCCGGCGTATACTCGAAGTCGCGCTTGCCAACGGCATCCGGTACTTCGATACCGCGCAGGCCTACGGTGACAGCGAGCGCGTGCTTGGAGATACCCTGGCCGAGTTGGGCGCGCTTGATACGGTCTTTATAACCTCCAAACTTCGCGCGACACTTGACCCGCGCGACACGAACCAGATCGCGCAGTCCATTGAAGAATCGCTGGAGCGCCTGCACCTCGATTGTCTCTGGTGCATGTTGCTGCACACGCCCGCGTGGCTTGCGTGCTGGGACGAGGGGTTGGGCGATGTACTCAAGAGTTTCAGGAACCAAGGCCGGATCAAGCATCTTGGCGTATCTCTCGGAAGCGCCGAGGATGCGCCGCAGTGCCTGGCAAACCGCGATATGGAAGTCGTGCAAGCTCCCTGCAACGCGTGGGACCGGCGCATGGTGAGAAACGGGCATTTGCCGGAGTTTCAACGCAAAGGATGCCTTGCAACCGTCCGGAGCATCTATCTGCAAGGTCTGCTCACCATGACGCCTGAGGCGGTAAAAGAGCGCTTGCCTCGCGCCCATGACGCATCGGTGCGATGGCACAATCTCGCGCGGTCCATGGGCCTCACCGCCACGGAACTGGCGATGCGTTTTGCCCTGACACTGAAAGCTCCGCTGGTCGTGGGCGTCGAGTCGGTGGCGCAACTGGAAGACACCATCCGTCTTTCGCAACTCGAACCCCTCACGCGAGGCGATATTGACGCGATTGCCGATGCGGTCGATCCTGCACTTACTATCGACATTCTTGAGCCAAAGCGTTGGGAACAGTGACAGTAGTCCGTTGCATTTATCGTAGGGGGGATCCTGTATGCGCTTTCTGATTGTTGGGTGCGGTTCCATGGGACGCCGCCGTGCGCGCTGCTTGCGAAAACTTGGGTATGACACGATCCATGCGTTTGATCTCCGCCCCGATAGGCTTGAAGCGATTCAACGCGAGTCGGGCGTGAGGACCGTTCCCGGTTTCGAAGATGCGATTAAGGCGGGAGTCGACTTTGTGCTCGTCTGCACGCCCCCTCATGTGCACACGCCCTATCTCATGCGGTGCATCGAGCAGCGGCTTCCTGTCTTCTGTGAAGCGCCGATTACACTCACGCCGGACGATGCCGACGCCGTGATAGCGCAGGCCGAGGCGGCAAGTGTGTTCATTGCGCCAAGCTGTACCTATTTGCACAACCGTATCCATCAGGAGATCAAGCGCTTTCTTGACGATAACGAGTTGGGTGCGCCCATGGCTGCCGTATCTCACGTCGGGCAGCACGCGGCGGACTGGCACCCCTATGAGGACTATCGCGAGTTCTACGTTTCGAAGCGGTCGCAAGGGGGCATGTGTTTTGACATGCTCCCCCACGAGTTGCACTTGTTCACGCACTTCTTTGGCGAAGTGCAGAGTCTTAGCTGCATGGCACGACGAAGAAGCCGCGAGCTCGTGAGCGACGAAGGGGCTTGCGACGTCTACGACGTTCTGCTTGATATGAGCGCGGGCGTGAGCGTCGCGTTACATCAAGATGTCGTGCAACGACCGTGGGGCGAGTATCGCAAGATCGCGTGCGAACGCGGCGCGATTGAGTGGAATTGGCACGGATTGCGCGTCACGCGCTACAAAGGGCCTCAATTCCTCGGAACTCCGGAGTGGGAGACGATTCCATTCGCCGACTATGATTTTGAAGACATGTACGTTGCGGAAGTCGCGCATGCCATCGAGTGTATTCAAAGCGGGGGGGGCTATTTAATGCCCATGCGGCGCGAACGGCATATCCTCGATCTCGCGTTGGCGTGCGAGCGCAGCTCGGCCTCGGGCCAGCACATCACATTCGATTGATGCGACTATTTCGCCGTGTAACCGCCATCGACCGGCAAGTTGACACCCGTGATGTAGGCCGAGGCGTCGCTGGCGAGAAATACTACCGCGCCCATCAAGTCCGTATCGTTCCCGAGACGTCCCAGGAACGTCCGGTCGCTGTAGTGCTCAACAAAGGGCGCGGGATGATCCGGCGTTTGGTAGCCGCCCGGCGACAGGCAATTGCACCGGACATTGCTTGCGCCGTAGTAGCTCGCAAGGAATCGCGTGAAGTTGATCATTCCACCCTTGTGGAAGAAATAGTCGGGATACCACCCGCTCATGGATGTTCCGCGGTAAATGGTCGGGTCCGGGCCGATCATCCCCTGAATGGATCCGATATTCACGATCGATCCGCTCTTCTGATCCGCCATTGCATCGCCAAACGCGCGCGACACCGTGAATAGGCCCGTCGCGTTTATTTCCATGCTCTGCGTAAATGCGGCGGCGTCATCCTTATATCCCTTCTTCATCGGGCGAAGCACCGCGTTGTTCACGAGCGCGTCAATGCGTCCACTCTGCTTCAAGATGGAGTCGCGCAGCGCAAGCACGGAAGACTCATCGCCTTGGTCGTATTGCATGGGGACGATGGCCAAACTATCTTGCGCGAACGTATCCGCCAATGCCTTCAGGCTGTCCAAATTGCGTGATGCTACATAGGCCGTCGCTCCCGCCTCCGCGACGGCGCGCACAATCTGTCTGCCGTAAAGCCCCGCGCCTCCGGTGACCAGTACCACCTTGCCCTTCAGCGAGAACCTGTCAAGTACGCTCATACAAGCTCCATCCTCTCATGCGATGCGGCGATTGGATTCAGCCGCCGGCCTCAACCAATATCCGCGAGACGAACTGGACTTCCCCCGTTCTCTCGGCTTTTGATGCCCCCTATGATCATCTGCATTAACTCGACGGTTTCGGCAAAGCGCGTGGTCGCCTGCCCCGTTCGCAAGTACTTCACGAAGTCCAGCAATTGCGCGCGAAACGCATAGTAGGTGTCGTGAAACGACACAAACGCACTGTCCTTCGTGCCGCAGATCATCGATTTCATGAAACCGCCATACATGTCGTCAATCGCCGTGACAACGACCTCCGCTCCGTTCCGGTGCGTGAAGTGTACAACGGCACGTTCGCTGGCCCCTGTGTTTCTTGCGACCTCGAAACCCGGACCTAAAATGGGATAAATGGCCGACAGCGCATGAATGCCGTAGCGTTCCCATGACTTCATGGTCGTTACGGTGGCGTAGCGAATCGCTCCAAGATCATAGGTAGACTCCCGATACGGCAGGAACTCTTTCGCGTACGCCATGCAACTGCTCGACATAATGGGATGACCCTCGGCATGCCAGCGCCGAAACGTGCGCAAATCGTCTTCGTTATCCACCATCGGCTTGTCCACGAAGAGGGGCAGGCCTGCGTCCACAAAGGGCCTGCAACGTTCCACATGCTCGCTTCCAATGTCGGTTGCGATGATTACGGCGTCGACCTGCCCAATCACGTCTTCGGGGCGATCCACTACATTCGGGATTAACGATGCTTTCGCAACCTTGGACGCGTCCGCGGGATTGTCGGTCCAAATGTGCGTGACCTTGGCACCGGCGACCCCCAGCGTTTCTTTCGGCTGCTTACCGAGGTAATCGGGGATGGTCGCGTAGGGGCAAGCTTTCATGGCCTCGGCATCGTATCCGTTGAAAATCGCGCTCCACGAATACGGATGACCGTTGCCCTCCACCATGCCCAGCATCGCTATCGAAAGCTCTTTATCTCCAAACCCCGAGAATCCCACGGCTAATGTGTCCTTATCGTTGTCTTACAGTAGACGCTTGAAACCTTCGTGCGCTGCGGGTCCGCGCAATCGTTGCGACACCGCGCCGTCGTGCAAAGCCTGTGAAAGCACGGCGAAGGTCGCGTCGACGGCCGCGGTGAAATCCGCGACAATCGCGTCCGTATGCGCGAGCGTCGGATAGATGGCAAGCCCGGCCAGGTATCCTCGCTCCAGCATCTCCTGCGTATAGAGCGAACGGAGTGCATTCGCTTCGGGATGGTCGAATCGAAAATGGGCGAGACACGGATAGCCTTCTGCGACAACGACCGGCAACTGATGTTTGCTGCCGCATGCGGCCCAAGTCTTCTTTATCTCCGTTCCGATGCGCTCCACGTGGCTTGTGACATCTTTTTCGCACAGCTTGTCCAACGTCGCCAGTGCCGCCGTTGGCCCCACGCCTTCTGTCCAGTAGGTGCTGCTGATGAATGATTCGTGTGCGCCTGACATGGCATCGCGCGTTCCAATCACCGCGCCGATGGGATGCCCGTTGCCCAGCGCCTTCGCGAAAACGGCGATGTCGGGCGTCACACCCAAACGCAGATGCGCCCCGCCGTGCACCAAGCGCCATCCGATCGTGATTTCGTCAAAGACCAGCAAACCGCCCTTGGAATGGACGCCATCGCGCACAAACTCCAGAAACCCAGGTTGTGGGTCTTCGTACCGGCACGGCTCCATAATCACGCCCGCCAACCGATCGCCAAAGTCATCGAGAATCTTCTGAAACGCCACCCGATCGTTATACGCAAACGTCACCGCGGTTCCGCGCAACTCGCGCGGCACACCCAGCGGATCGAGTCCAGGCAATAGGTGTCCTCGAAGTGCGTCAGAATCGCCAAGGTTCGCCGCGAGATACCAATCCTGCCAGCCGTGATAGCCGCAGATCGCGATGACCGAGCGATCCGTGGTCGCGCGCAGGATGCGGGCCGCAACCGCGCAGGCTTCTCCGCCGCACCGCGTGAACCGCACGTTTTCGGCCCACGGGTGGATTTCGCACAAGCGGTCCGCCAGCGCGACTTCCTCGGGCGCGTTGAGCGTGCACATGCTGCCCTTCTCGACCCGTGCCACCACGGCGCGCGTCACATCAGGGTCGGCGTAGCCCAACAAACAGGAACCAACGCCGTTGTGGGTCATGTCGAAATAGTGCTTGCCGTCAAGATCCCACACTTCGCAACCGCGTGCTTCGCGCGCATACGCCGGCCATTGATCGGGAAGGAACATCTCAGGCCGCTTGCTTAGCAGTTGCGTTCCGCCTGGGATTCTGGATTTGGCGTGACGATACAGCGCCTGCGTGGCGCCAGGCTCCGGACTACTCTCAGCATTCATGGAAGATTTCCCCCTCGCGGGCAAGTCCCGCACCGCACCCGATAAGGATAGGAACTTCCTGACGAGAATGGCAAGCGCTTGATATTCGTATCGACTCCGGTTCAGCATGAGCAGGGGAGGGGACCCCTCGCAAAACGACAAAGGATACCTCAGCTATGCTCACCGTCGGATTCTCGACTCGCAATATCACGCCGTCAATTGGCGCTTTCATTCCTGGGCTCTTCGAACGGCGCAAAGCGACGGGGGTTGCCGATGACCTTCTCGCTCGCGCGGCGGTGCTCGATGACGGCGCGCAGACCATTGCCATCGTCCAAGTGGACACCATTGCCTTGCCCAACAGCGTGGTGCTTGACGCGCGCAGGCACATTCAGCGCGAGACGGGCATTGCGCCGTCCTCGTGCTTGCTTGCGGCCACGCATACGCATTCCGGTGGGCCCGTGGCGGATCTGTTCTCGACGCCGTGCGACCTCGCCTATCTCAAGCATCTCGGTGAACGTATCGCGGAAGCTGTCATCGAGGCGCATGCCAATCGGCGCAAATGCGTGGTGGGCACCTCGGTTTCTCACGCTCCGGGAGTTGCGTTTAACCGGCGGTTCGTTATGAAAGACGGCACACAGGTCACGCATCCCGGCAAGATGAATCCGGCTATCGATTATGTGGCCGGCCCCGCAGACGACACCGTGACGGTGATCGGTTTCGCCGATCCGAAATCCCGGCGGCCTTTCGGTTGCATTGTTCAATTCGCGTGCCACGCCACGCACATGAACGGTTTCGAGTTTTCAGCCGACTATCCCCATTGGATCGCGCAGACTTTGCAGGGAGCCTACGGAGAAGAATTCGGCGTCGTGTTCTTGAACGGTCCCTGTGGTGACATCACGCAGGTCGATAACCAGAGTTCGCGTCCGTTGGAATGCGGACCGTACTGGTGCGAACGCACAGGCCGCGCGGTAGGCGGCGCGGCGCTGCATGCGCTGGCTATCGCCGACTACTTCTCGTCAGCGAGCATCGATACGGCCACGGTCGGTGTGAGCGCGGCTATTCGCCAGGCGTCCACGAAGGATCTTGAGAAGGCAAAGCAGCGCCTGAAAGGAGTCGCCACGGATTGCGAGGATGTCGACGTGTCGTATGCCCGCGAAATGTTGGCCGTCGACGCATTGAGACGGAAATGCGCGACCGCAAGTTTGGAGATACAGGGAGTCCGTATCGCCGACACCTTTCTTTGGACAGCTCCCGGTGAAGTCTTTCAGGCCTTCGCGACGGACGTACGTGCGCGCTCTCCATTCACAAAGACCATCGGCGTTGAACTCGCCAACGGTTACTTCGGTTACATATGCACGCCGGAAGCGTACTCAGGTGGTGGCTATGAAGTGAGGCTGGCTCGAAGCAGCATGCTCGAAGAGACAGCCGGTCACACAATCGCCGATGCTGCGTCGCGTCTCGCCGAACTTATGCACGGCCGCGCGCGCAAAGAACTCTCACGGCTTTCGAAGAAGCGCACGTGGCCCACGGTCGTGGATACCGCCCTCGATGCCCTCAACGAGCTGGAGCGCCGCCGCCGCACGAAATAGAAACGGCAGCCGAGGGCGGCTGCCGTACCTCGTTTGCGATTGGAACTAACCTACTTCTACAGCGCGCCCCGTGCGTGCCGACTCATAGCAGGCCGCCATGACCTTCTGGTTCCAGAGGCCGATTCTGCCGTCCTGCGGCGGCGCGGCATTGTCGAGCACGGCTTGCGAGAAGGCTTCAACTTCCGCGCGATACATGTTTACCGGCGCAGGTGAAATGACTTCGCTCTTTCCAGAGACGCGCTCTTGCTGCGCTTCGTACCCCTTTGCCGATTCCTCGATGTACGCGGTCATTTCACCCAGTTCGCCCTGACCGATCGTGCCTTCCGCGAGGATGCACCCTTGCGTGCCGTACAACTCCAACCGGTTGCGTGAACTCGCGTCGGGTACGTTGAACAAGACATCGACGACGCCACGCGCGCCATTTTCAAACTCGGCAATGACGACCGCGGTATCTTCACTCTTGTACTTGTGTACCAGACATGCCACGCTGCACGAGACACGCACGATTTGCCCGAAGAACATCTCAAGCAAATCGAGGCAATGGCTACCGAGGTCGGCGAGGCTTCCACCGCCGCCCTTCGCGGGGTCCTGCCGCCACGCGCCTTCGATGGGCGGATACCAGCAGGACAACTGCGCGCGCGCGAACACCGGCTTTCCGAGTCTACCTCCGCGCACAATTTCCAGCGCGGCTTGATGCTGCGCATGAAACCTCATCATCAGGCCCGTGCCCAATTTCACGCCATTTGCCTTGCACACGTTGACCATCGCGCTGGCCTCGTCGACGGTAACGCCCAAGGGCTTCTCGCAAAATACGTGCTTGCCCGCCTCCGCCGCTCGTTTGGCTTGGGCCAAGTGCAGGTTAACCGGAGTGGCAAGATAAACGATGTCGCAATCGCTGGCCAGCAGTTCCGCTTCCGATATGCAGGCCAACGCGCCGAACTCCTTGGCAACCGCATGCACCGCGTCCGTATTCGTGTCCATCACGGCGGTCAGCTCGGCATTGCTTGCCTTTGCGATTCCCTCGGGTATCGTGCGGCGGCGGGCAATGCCCCCGCATCCCAATACGCCCCATTTCGCTTTCATCGCTTCGCCTCCGATTACTTTGCGTACGCGCCGATCACTTTCTTAATCCCCTTCGCGATGCCCTGCATGTGGACCTCTTCATACGTCGGGAAAATGAACGTGATGAATGTGTGAGTCTGGTGCCAGACGGCGTTCGGCACGGAAACCTTCGAATAGTCCACCGCGCCGGGAGTTGTGTACTCTTTGCTTGTGAAGGGGAATCCGGAATTGCCAAATCCTCGATGCTTCGTGAACGCGCCTTCCGTGTGGCACTGCGGCCAGAACACCTTCCAGCACGGCGCGCCCTCCGCGCCCAACGCATCCAAGAACGTCTTCATGTCACACGTCATGTTTTCTACGTCGAGGGTAATGGGGAACACGTACCAGCCGTTTCGCCGTTCCGGCGAATCGACGGGAAGATGCAGGATCTGCGGAATCCCCTTCAGCGCGTCCATGAGGATGTTCGCATTGCGGCGGCGGCGCGGCAGATTCCACGAATCCATGCGGTCCAATTCGGCCAAGCCAATCGCAGACTGCATTTCCGTCATACGATAGTTCCAGCCGAGCATGTCATGGATGTACGAGAGTTTCTGTTCCATTTCGAGCAGGCGCAAGCGATCCTGCACGTTGTAGCCGTGGTCGCGGAAGCTGCGGCAGCGCCAGGCGACTTCTTCGTTGTCCGTCGTCACCATGCCGCCTTCGCCGCCGGTGGTAAACGTCTTGTTCTGACAAAAGCTGCACGCGCCGATATCGGCCAGCGAACCGGTCTTCTTGCCCTTGTACTCGCCGCCAAACGCTTCCGCGTTGTCTTCAATAACGAACAGGTTGTGCTTCTTCGCGAGCGCGACGATCGGATCCATGTCCGCGACGTTGCCGTAGAGATGCACGACCATAATCGCCTTCGTGCGTTCATTGATCAGTTTCTCGGCCGATTCCACGCTGATGCAGTGATCGTCGCGATTCACGTCGGCAAACCGAGGTATGGCGCCCGCCTGAAGAATCGAAAACGAACTCGCGATGAATGTGTAGCTCGGCACGATGACTTCATCGCCCGGCCCGATGCCCAGCGCGGCCAACGCGGTGTGCAGAGCGCTCGTGCCGTTGGTGGTGCTGATGGCAAATTTCGAGCCCTGCCACTCGGCAAATCGTTTCTCGAAATCCATCCCTTTGTGGCCGGTCCAATAATTGACCTTGCCGCTGCGCAGCACGCCTTCCACGCCTTTGATCGCGTTCTCATCGAAACAAGGCCACGGGGGCAAAGGCCCCTCCACGCTCTTGGGTCCGCCTTGAATCGCCAGCTTCTCACTCATGGTAATGCCCCCCACGGTTGGCCTTGGTTTCAATTACAGGAGTCCGAGTTGTTCCATGTCTTTCCGTAACGCGGGAATCCCATCCTCTGGGAATGGCAGATTGGGCCGGCGCGCCGCGCCCACGTCATACCCGCGTAACGTCATCATGGCTTTTTCTGTGGCGCGATTGCCACCGTGCTTGAACAGAACTTCGACGACCTTGTTCACCTTGTCTTGCCACAACAAGGCCTCTGCGTGATCGCCGCGTTTTGTGGCTTCGTACAAGGCTACAAAGTTCTCGATTTGGTAGTTGTACGTCGAGCCGATGCCGCCGCATGCGCCCGCCATCAAACCGTGGTACAACTGTTGATCGCAACCGTACAGCGCATGAATCGTGCGCTTCGGACGCTCCAACACGCCCCACAGAAGGAACAGGTCAGGCGACGAATACTTCAGTCCAACGAGTCCCGGAATGGCTGCGACCATTTCCGCGACTTCGTCGGCGGTGATAATCACGTTGGTGATTATCGGAAGGTGATAGTAGTACGTGGGCAACTCGGAGGCCTCCGCAATTGCCTGAATGTGCTTGATGATCGCGGGCCACGGCTGCTTGAATACCAACGGCGGCATGCTGGCAACGGCATGAGCGCCGGCCGCGCGCGCATCCTTTGCCAAAGCAACCGACTCGTCGGTCGACATCGAACCGACGTGCGCAATGACGGTGGCCTGGTTTGCGCATTCGCTCGCGACGATTTCCAGGACCTGCTTGCGCTCGGAGGGCGTCATGTATACGCCTTCGCCCGCGCTGCCGCATACGAAGAAACCGCGGCTGCCCTTGTCCAGGAGGTACCGCGTAAGCTTCTTCAACATCGGTACGGAGATCTGCCCGTTGGAATCGAACGGAGTCAACAAGGCAGGGATAATGCCCTCGGGTTTCACGATGGTGTTCCTCCCCTCAATACGTGCCAAACCAATCGATGCCCGTGTCCCCACTGGCCCACAGGTATCGCTTAGCATAGCCGCCAGCCGCCAAGACTGCAAAAGGGGATTATCCGAATCCTCGAGTGCTAGCGAGCTATCCGCTCAGTTCATCAGAGTCTGCAGAATCGGCGCGCTTTCCCTACGTCTCCGCCAGTTCTTCGGCGACCGAATGGGCAGGTTTTGGCGTCAGCAACGAAACGACGATCAGCACCAGGAAGCCCAACGGGATTGTAACCAGTCCTGGCTGGCTGAACGGCACGATAGATGTCTTCGGGTCCCATCCATAGACCTTCGAATACGTGTCTGCCGATAAGAGAATCCACGCCAGCGAACTGAGCATACCCACGGCCACGGCACACGCGATGCCCTGCTTCGTGGTGCGCCGCCAGAACAGCATCATGACCAGCGCGGGTAGATTCGCAGACGCCGCGATGTTGAACGCCCAGCCCACAAGGAAGCTCACGTTGAAATCCTTGAACAAGATGCCCAGCACCATCGCGCCACCGCCCAACAAAGCAGCGGCTCCCTTGCCGAAGAGCACCTTCTGGTGGTCCGTCATTGGGATTCGGAAGAGATTCTCCAAGAGGTCATGCGCGACGGCGCCGGCCCCCGCCATAATCAACCCCGAGACCGTCCCAAGCACCGTCGTAAACGCGATGGCGGAGATCACGGCAAACATGAGTTCCGAGAACGAACGCGCGAGCAAAGGCGCGGCCATGTTGTTGTCGGTGACATCCATCGCTCCGCTGGTCATCGCGCCAAGACCCAAGTACAGCGTGAGTACGTAGAAGAAACCGATGGCCGCGATGCCGACCACGGTGCTCTTGCGTGCCGAAGATTGGTCCTTCACGGTGTAATACCGGATCAGGATGTGCGGCAGTGAGGCCGTGCCGCAGAACAAGGCGATCATCAACGAAATGAAGTCGAGCTTGTCCGTGAAGTTCGGCGACTTCATACCTTTGAAGTATCCACCGGGCTTGAGCAGGTCCTCGCCCCGCTGAACCGCGGGCGTGAATACGGTGGTCGACGCGCCACTCTCGTCCTTCAGGACCTCCTTGGACCACGTGACAACCTTAGACTGTCGCAGCGTGTCGAAGAAATCGAAGGGCCCGAGTGAACCGGTCTTTTCGGCTCCGCCCGGCAGTTCCGCCAACGTTCCGATGGGCCGCAGATCGTTGTCTTTGGTCTGAGGTTTTCCGTTCACCAGTTTGGTCCCGTCGGACTTGGCAACAACGGTCTGCGTTTCGACCCAGCCCGCATCCGTGATCTTATAGACCGACTCGACACCCTCCGCGTTGATGACCTTGGCGTAGGGCTTGTCTTTCCACGCGTTCTCGACAATTCGGACTCCGGGCTTCGCGCGGAGTTCCTCAGGATTGACCACCGTGGGCGAACCCTTTGCCGTGAATCCGCGCATCAGGATCATGATGGTGAGCGCGGCGCAAAAGATGACGAGTAGCGTTCCTTTAATAAACTGCACCCACGTTGTCGACACCATGCCCGCCGTCACCACGATCAGCGTAACCGTCACGCCTACTAGCAATACCCCTGCGTAATGGGGAAGCCCGAGCAACGGTGTGATCAACGCGCCCGCGCCGACCATCTGCGGGATGAGATAGAACGCACTGACGACGAGCGTGGAAATGGCGGCCGCCAGTTTGATGCCGCGCGAATCGTAATGGCTATCGAGGGCGTCGGTGAACGTGAACTTGCCCAGGCGCTTGATCGGTTCCGCAATGACGAGCAGCGCGACAATCCACCCCGCGAGATATCCGATGGAATAGAGGAATCCGTCGTATCCGTACGATGCAATCAATCCGCAGATGCCCAGGAAGGATGCCGCCGACAGGTAATCGCCGGCAAACGCCATGCCGTTGACCGACCAATGAATTTGACCGTGGGCGGCGTAGTATCCCTTGGCGGTCTGCCCGCGGCGGCCCAGATAGAACGAAAGCGCAAGCACGCCCAATACGAAGAAAGCGAAGACGGCAATGGCCATGATTGACGTGGAGTACAGCATTATCGCGAGCCCTCCACATTCGATTCATGCACCACGGGGCGGCGGCATAACGTCATATAGATGAGCGCCAATACCAACGCGGCGACAATCAGTCCGAACCCGTACCCGATAGCCAGGTTCATTCCTCCAGGAATCACTTTGCTCATGATGTCCGTGCGAAATACGGCCAGGAAGATGAACCCGGCGTACAGCAGAACGTAAACGGCAAACAGAATCAGCCCATACCGCGCATTTCTGCTGACCAGATGCGGATGGTCCTCGTGATGAGAATGCATATCCCAGGACTCCCTCAGTTACATGCCTTGCAGTGGCGGCGGTAGTAAACAGGATGCGGCTGTGGGAGTCAAGGGGAAAGAGAC
>JAIBAQ010000024.1 GCA_019695095.1 Candidatus Hydrogenedentota bacterium | reverse complement strand
GTCAACGATCCGGGGACAATTCCGCCGCCCATCACGCGGTTGCACTCCGCGAGTTGGATGTCGAGGCGGGTAGAAACCCCTTGCGCGCTATCGGTTATGGGAATGGGTGCGGCAGCTTGCTCCTTGAAGGATTGACGGGTATGCTTTCCAGACTCGACGACCTCTTCTTCGACGATGGTATTCCATTCGCCGCACGCGTCGCAGCGTCCGGACCATCGAACGGAAATCGCGCCACAACTCTGGCAGACAAAGGTCGACTTGGCTTTTGACATCAAACTGGCCCTTCCGAATGCGATTTGCCAGGAGGATAGCAGATAGCGGGAGGATTGGGGAATCGGGTGTGCATAAACGCGATTTGATGTGAAAGGGGATCTGTTTCGCGTCTGGTGTGTGATGCCCTTGGGCTGCGCGGACGTATTGTTTACCGCTACATAGAAGGGATTGGTTGACCGTATGGAGAAGTTGTCGTTTCTAACGCCGGAATTGGCCCGACGCATACAACGCGAGTTTGGAACGCCGGTCTTTGTTTACGACCAGGCGACCCTTGAATCGCAGGCCAAGGCACTGCTTGCGTTTCCCAACGCGTACGGACTGAAGGCGCGGTATGCCATGAAGGCATTGCCCAGCGCGGCGGTATTGAAGATATTCTCCAAGATGGGACTCCATATTGACGCGAGCAGCGGATTTGAAGTGGTGCGTGCGTTGAAAGCCGGGATTCAGCCGAATGAGATTCAACTCACCGCGCAACAGTTGGCGGATTCGTTTGGCGACTTTGTTCGCAAGGGGGTCTTGTTTAACGCGTGTTCCCTGTATCAACTCGATGCCTATGGCAAGGAATTTCCGGGGACGGAGGTATGTGTCCGCATCAATCCCGGGATGGGTTCCGGGCACAGCAACCGAACAAACGTGGGGGGGCCTTCGGCGAGTTTCGGCATTTGGCACGAGCATCTTGATGACGTTTTCGCCGTGCAGAAGAAGCACGGTCTACGGATAACCCGCATGCATACCCACATCGGTTCGGGAAGTGATCCGGCGGTGTGGGAGCATTGCGCCCGGCTTTCGCTGGGTATTGCGGCGAAGTTTACCGAGGTTGAAACGTTAAGTCTCGGCGGGGGCTTTAAAGTCGGGCGTATGCAGGACGAGGTGTCAACGGACCTTCAGGCGATAGGCAAGCCGATCGCGGCGGATTTCGTGCAGTTCTACGAGCAGTACGGGCGCAAACTGCGCCTTGAAGTGGAGCCGGGGACCTTCCTCGTGGCAAACGCGGGCGCACTGGTTGCCACAGCGGTGGACGTTGTCGATACCGGCGCCGACGGGTACACGTTCATCAAGGTGGATAGCGGGATGACGGAGGTGCTGCGTCCGTCGATCTACGGGGCGCAACATCCGATTGTGGTCGTTCCAGCACACGACGAGGCGCGCGGAGAGAGAGACTACATCGTGGTGGGTCATTGCTGCGAGAGCGGCGACGTATTGACTCCGGAGCCTGGCAACCCGGAAGGGCTTGCGCCGCGGCGTCTCACGGAGGCACGTATTGGCGATCCGGTGGTCATCGGCGGGGCCGGAGCCTACTGCGCGGCCATGTCGACCAAGAACTACAATTCCTTTCCCGAAGCTCCCGAGGTGTTGCTGACGACTGGCGGGGAATTGCGGCTTATCCGCAAGCGGCAGACTCTGGAGCAGATTCTCGAGAATGAGGTTTAGGGGGCGCTTGACGCCTTACTCGAGCACACGCTTCTTTCGCGAATCGCGACTAACCCGATCACAAAGACTATTGCCGCGATTGTCAGGATAAGGAGGGAGAAACCTTTTTCCTCTCGCACGGCGGGGCCCACAATGCGATCGACGGCATGTGGGACGTGATTGGTCTCGATGAGAATCGAAGACGCGTTCACAATGAAGTGGGCGAGCATGCCAGGAAAGATGCTTCCCGAACGGAGCACGATGAAGGCGAGGACCACGCCGCTGAGCCCCGTGATGAGTAACCGGTGAACGCTCAAGTGGGCTAGTCCAAAGAGAAATCCCACCGCAATCAGCAATGCCCAACTGGGTAGATGTCTGCGAAGCCCGGAGAGAATGGCGCCGCGAAACAGCGCTTCTTCGCAAATGGCGGGAGATAGGGCCAATACGAAGAGGAGTATGGGGACGGGCGTATTTCCCATTCCCAGCAGGCGCGACATTTCTTGAGCCAAATCTTCCGGGAATGGCAACACTCGTTGCTGCCACACGCTAACTTGAAGGCTTAGCACGACCCACCCAGAAGCGGCAATCGCCGATCCAATGAGGGTGCCAATGGATGGCGCGCGGAGGTTGAGTGCCGATTTGATGTCTACCCGCAGGAACCAGAGCATGGCAAGCGTGGGGAGGAGGAAGAGTCCCCATTGAGTCACGAAAAGCCCGACCAATGCGTGCTTTGCCTGAACGTACGCGCCCACGTAGTAGAGAAGCAGCAGACAAAGCGTGAAGAGCAGAAGGGCTGTGCCTGGAGTCGGTTGTGTGCGCGGCGTAAAGCGCGAGCGTCTGAATGTGAGAGGAATGCCGCGATCTTGGGACAAGACTACTTCCTCACGCTGGAAGAGTTTCGCCGCCAGAAGCAGTGCAAGAATAGCGTAGAGAGTCGTGCTCGCCAGTACCATGAAGACGGGTTGTAGTCCGACTTCGTCGGTCATGAGGTCCTTGAATAGGAGTGCGACGTTGACGATAGGAATGAACTGTGTGCCCGTGCTCAAGGAGATGCCCGGTACGGCAGCGAGTGCGGCGGGAAAGAGGAGTAGCAGGAGGAAAGGAGCGAGTAGATTCTGTGCTTCACGAAAACTGCGGGCGAGTGTGGCGATGGACATCATGACCGCGGAAATCAAGAAGGCCAGCGGGGCCAACGCCAAGGCGATTATGACAACACTGCGAACGGGAAGGCTCAGGCTGAATTCACCAATGGTCTGCTCCAGTTGTGAGAGTTGAATGGCGAGTGCCAGGATCATACTCACCAGATTGAGTGCACCCGTGAACATAGCCAGACAGAAGACGGTCAAAAACTTCCCGGCAAGTATCTCGAGACTTGATGTCGGCGTCGAGAGTAGAGTCTCGAACGTTCCTCGTTCTTTTTCGCCTGCGGTCAGATCGACAGCGGGCACCAATGCGCCGATACCCAACATGACGATCATGATGAGGGGCATCATCATTCCAAGGATGGACCCGGTGGACTTTGCGGGCGTTGCAACATTCTTGCGAGTAACGTCAATGGGACGAGCGAATTCCTTCTGGATACCCAATGACGCGAGACGGTCATCCAAAAGGGCTTCATAGCGCTTGTCGAGACCCTCGGCAAGCCTGTGTTCTGCCTCCAGCGAATCGCCCTCGGCGGCGTCATAGAGAATACGGATTCTCGCCGTTCCTCCGCGCGCCAGAGTCTCCTGGACGTTGTCCTCAGCGATCACCACTGCATGGATCTTGCCTGCGTTCAGATCCAACCTGGCGTCCTTGGATTCGAATAGGGCGATCTTTGGGATGTCCGAGATCCACTCGCGAAGCTGCTCAGTGCCCGGTCCTTCGACGGCAACGCGAGACATACCCCCAGCGACCTTTCCTTGCTGGAGAAGAACGGCCTGGGAACCGGCGATGAACAGTCCTGGATAAATGACGACCGGAATGCCAATCATGGCAATGAGGGTGCGCTTGTCGCGCAGCATGTCCACGAGTTCCTTCCGGAAGATGACAAATACCGTGAAGAAGTTCATGGAACGGCCGCCTTGCGCTCTTCCACCAGCGCGAGAAACGCATCCTTCAAATTGTCGGTATGGGTTTGCTCAAAGAGGCTGGCCTTGGTTCCCATGGCGAGGATACGGCCGGAGTACATGAGGCCAACCCTGTCGCACAACAGATCGGCCTCGGTCATGTAGTGCGTGGAGAAGATGATGCAGTGATTGCGCTGCTTGGCGTCGATGATGAAGTCGAGGATGGTCTTGCTCGTCATGATGTCCAAACCGAGCGTGGGCTCATCCAGAATGAGGACAGGGGGATCGTGCAGCAGAACGCGGGCGATGGATACCTTCTGAGACTGCCCGGTACTCAGGGCTTCACAACGCCGATCGAGAAAGTCACGCATGCACAGGGAGTCCGCGAGGTCTTCGGTGCGGCGTGCGATGCTCGTATCGTGCATTCCGAACAGGCGGCCGAAGTACCGGAGCAATTCGCGGGCGGTGAGGCGGCCATAGAGTTTTGTATTGCCGGAGAGGAACCCCACTTTGCGGCGTGCATCGGCAGGTGCGTCGTGGGTTGGCCTGCCACCTATAGAGCAAGTCCCGGAGGTGGGCGTGATGATCGTGCCGAGCATACGCAAGAGGGTCGTCTTGCCTGCGCCGTTGGGACCCAAAAGGCCAAAGATCTCGCCGGGGTAGACGGACAACGTAGCGTCCTGCACCGCCAGCACACGGCTGCCGCCCGCCCCCTCGAATTCTTTCGTCAGGGCTTCGGCGCGGATCATTGGCTGCGCATTGTCGGACAAGTCTTACTCCCGGTAAACCGACAACCATTCATCGGCATGCAAGAGGTTGTCACTGATTCGACACACCTGTCAAGCTGCCGCGAGCTTGTATCCTTAAGAGGGGCGACGGTACAGTGAAACCACCGGGACGGGAAAGAGCTTCCTTGTCCGCCGCTGGAGGATACAGAATGCCGTGCTTAGTGGTTTTGCTCGCGCTGATCGTGCCGCGGGTTACGCTGTTTTTTATGTGGATAACGGGATACACGGGGCGGGCATTCGAAACGTGGCTATGGCCGTTGGCCGGCTTTTTTATCATGCCGTACACGACCTGCGCCTACGCTATCGGTATGAACAGCACGGGTGGTTTCAGAGGCTGGACGTTGGTCTTGCTCATTGTGGCCATCTTCTTTGATTTGGGTGGCCATGGGGGCAGCGCACGGCACACGCGGCGGCGGTTGGTTCGCGTGCGTGTAGACAGACACTGAAAGGACACAAGACGTGGGTAAGGCTATTGCTTTGGTTACGGGTGCAAGTCGCGGAATTGGCCGCGGAATCGCAATCGAACTGGCCAAGCATGGGTACGATATCGTGGGAATCGCCACCAAAGCGGACCCGGCCAACACCGAATCGGGGTTGTACGAGGTCAAAGGGGTCGTCGAATCACTCGGACAGCGAATGCATCCCATCGCAGGAGATATCTCGAATGTGGACGATCACGAACGCGTGCTCCAGGGCGCTTTAGACGCATTTGGGCAGATCGACGTTCTTGTGAACAATGCGGGAGTCGCTCCGTTGAAGCGGATGGACATTCTCGAGACCAGTCCAGAGAGTTTTGACAGGTTGACGAACATTAATTCGCGTGGCCCCTTCTTTTTCACGCAGCGCGCTGCCAAACAGATGATTGAGCAGGTCAAAAGAGGAACTACCTACGCGCCCATCATCGTTTTTGTGACGAGCATTTCGTCCAATACGGCCAGCCCCAGCCGGGCCGAGTATTGTGTGAGCAAGGCCGGCCTGTCGATGACAGCCCAGTGTTTTGCCGTCCGTCTAGCCGAATTTGGAATCAACGTCTACGACGTTCGTCCAGGGATCATTGCAACCGACATGACGTCTGCTGTGCAGTCGAAGTACGACCACCTGATTGCCGAGGGATTGCTGCTTCAGAAGCGGTGGGGGACCCCTGAGGACATCGGCAAGGCGGTAACGGGGCTTGCAGAAGGCTATTTCGCGTACGCGACGGGGGCGGTCATTGAAGTCGGCGGGGGATTTGGCGTCCAGCGACTTTAGCCAAGCCTCCTTGAGGCCAGGTGGATTTGAGGCGATTTCATCGCTATCATGGAGCCAGCAACTGCAAGGCTAGTTTCGCGTAGGTGGTATCGCCATGACGAATCGCATCAACGCTACCGTACTGTGCTGTCCTGTTTTACTTTTCTTGTCGTCCCTTACGGCGTCGGCTCAAGAGCCGCCTTCCGCGCCTCCCGAAGCTCTCAATCGCACAATTAGCTTCGAAAATGACATTCATCCCATCCTCGCGGAGCGCTGTTTTGAGTGCCACGGGCAGGGAAAGCGAAAAGGTGGTCTTTCGATGGCGTCGCGGGAGACTCTCTTGGAGGGAGGAGAATCCGGTGCTGCTGTCGTTGAAGGAAAGAGTGCTGAGAGTCGCCTGATTCGACTGGTAGCGGGGATGGAACAGGATACCGTCATGCCGCCGAAGGGCCCCCGGTTGACCGATGAACAGGTGGGACTTCTGCGTGCATGGATCGATCAGGGATTGCCCTGGGACCTCAGGACCGAACCTGCGCAGACGTCGTGGAAGCCGTCAGTCACGCTGAATCGGACGCAACCGCCGGGCGAGGTTCAAGGCAATTCGCTGGACCGGTTCCTGGGCGCATACTGGGAGAAGCACGGTGTTCAGCCTGCCGAGCCGGTTTCCGATGCGGCGTTTATGCGCCGGGCGTATATCGATGTATGGGGTCTGCTTCCAGATGAGGCGGCGCTTAAGGCATTCTGCGAGGATACCGCCGCCGATAAGCGCGCGAAGCTCATTGACACGTTGCTCGCCGATCAACAGGCGTATGCCGAAAACTGGATTTCGTTTTGGAACGACGCGTTGCGCAACGATTTTCAGGGGACTGGGTATATCGACGGGGGGCGGAAGCAAATCACTGATTGGCTTTACAACGCGCTCTATCAAAACCTGCCCTATGATCAGTTTGTCTCCCAACTCGTGAATCCGACTCCGGAGAGTGAAGGCTTCGTCAATGGCATCATTTGGCGCGGGGTGACGGCGGCGGCCATGGTGCCGCCGATGCAGGCCGCGCAAACGGTGTCGCAGGTCTTCCTTGGCGTGAATCTGAAGTGCGCTTCGTGTCACGACAGCTTCGTGGATCATTGGAAGCTCTCGGATTCGTACGGTATGGCCAGCGCGTTTTCGGACAGTCCGTTGGAGTTGGTAAGGTGTGACGTGCCGATGGGTGAGATGGCCCAGGCGAAGTTCCTGTGGCCGGAAGTCGGCGAGCTTGACGGAACACGGTCCAAAGAAGGGCGCCGTGCCCAACTCGCGCGGCTGATTACAAGCGAACAGAACGGCTTTTTCACGCGCACCATCGTCAATCGGCTTTGGGCGAAGTTCATGGGGCGTGGCCTTATCGAACCGCTGGAAATCATCGAGAACGAGCCGTGGTACCCGGAAATGCTGGATTGGATGGCCGCGGACCTCATTGACAACGGCTACAACCTCAAGAGCACGATGCGGCTAATTCTTACGTCCAGGGCGTATGCGCTCCCCGCCGTGAGTACTCCCCTCCAATCGGAGGAACCGTACGTATTTAAAGGGCCTGAGGTGAAGCGCATGTCTGCCGAACAATTCCTGGATGCGCTGGCGTCGGTAACGGGGGCTTGGCAACAAGATCCAAAATTCAACTTGCCGCAAGAAGCCAAAGGCCGCGAAGGGCAGATCCGCGCGTGGCGCATCAATGCCGATCCGCTGTCGCGGGCGATGGGGCGTCCCAATCGAGAACAAGTCACGTTGCGTCGGCAGTCTGTTGCAACCGCCTTGGAGGCCGTGGAGCTTACCAACGGCAAGACGCTTTCCGACGGCATGAAGCGAAGCGCCGCGGCATTGCTGGCATCCGGACAGACTGACACCGATGCTTTGCTTCAAGTTCTGTACCGGCGGGCCCTGCAACGCGATGCGACGACTCAGGAATTGGAGATTGGCAAGGGAATTATCGGGGCTCCGCCGACTCAGGAAGGCATGGAAGACTTGCTGTGGGCCATGTCGATGCTTCCTGAGTTCCAATTGATCCATTGAGAAGAACGGTGGGAATGAGGACACTACGATGACGACGTTGAATAGGCGCGATTTCCTCAAGACGGCGAGCGCGGCAACGCTGTCTGCCCTGGCGGCAGGTTTCCCCCGCAAAGCCGAGGCAAATGAACTCGAGAGCATTCGACCCACGGCCGATACCATGATTGTGTTGTGGATGGCGGGTGGGATGGCACATACCGAGACGTTCGATCCGAAGCGCTACACGGAGTTCACAGCGGGAATGCAAGCGAACGACGTGCTCAGTACTTTTCCTGCGATCGACACTGTCGTGGACGGCATGAAGTTCTCGGAGGGGCTTGAGAAGATTGGTTCCGTGATGGATCGCGGAACGCTTATCCGTACGTATCAAGCGGCTGATCTGGGTTTCATTCTACATTCGCGTCACCAATACCACTGGCACACGGGCTATGAGCCGCCGCTGTCCGTTGCCGCGCCACACATCGGATCATTCATTTCGCGCACACTCGGCCCATTGAATCCTGACGTGCCCGCTTTCATCGACATCGGCCAGAGTTTCGATCTGGGTGAAGGGGAGGAGTTGAAGGCATTTCACACGGCAGGCTTTCTCGGGACGGAGTATGGGCCTTTCTTCGTTCCGAATCCGACCGAAGCGCAGGCCAGCGTGCAACCTCCCGCAGGAATGAGCGATGCACGCTTCAAGAACCGAAACAAAGCGTATAAGGCTCTGGCCGACGCCAGTCCAGTGGGTCAACTCGGAAGCGACTATCAACGCGAATCGTTGGTTCGTTCGATGGAAGGCGCGTATCGTCTCTTAACGTCGCCGGCAGCGAAGGCATTCGACCTTTCCCAGGAACCAAAGGAAATCTACGACATCTACAATACCGGGAAATTTGGACTTGGCTGTCTGCTTGCCCGGCGTCTTTGTGAGGTGGGCGCACGCTTCATAGAAGTCACCACGGAATATGAGCCCTTCAAGCATTGGGATACGCACGAAGACGGTCATTCGCGCATGGTCGGCTTGAAGCAGATGATCGACGCGCCCGTTGCGCAGCTTGTTCTGGACTTGGAAGCACGGGGTCTCCTGGAACGAACCCTGATCGTGCTTGCGAGTGAGTTTAGCCGCGACATGCTGACCGAGGGCAAGCCTGACAACAAGGTGAAAGACCAAGTCGAAGTGCCTGCGGTATTGACCGAACCAAAGCACTACGGCATGCACCGTCACTTCACGGACGCGGGTTCGGTCCTCCTGTTTGGCGGCGGCATCAAGAAGGGGTATCTGCACGGCGTCACCGCGGACGAGCGCCCCTGCAAGACCATTGAAAAGCCGGTGAAGACGACCGACCTGCATGCCACGATGTATCGGGCGATGGGAATACCGCCAAACCTGGCCTATGAGGTCGAACGCAGGCCTTTCTACACGACCAAGGACGGACTAGGGAAGCCCGTGATGGAGTTGTTCGCGTAGGGAAGAGGCTGCGTTAACCGGCAACGGCAACAGGATCGGGCAAGTCCCTGCGTATCTCGTCAATGCGGTAGCCAAAACCGGGGCCTTGAATCGTGCTTAGGTCGAGTTGTCCGTTGCGCCGACGGAACAACCCAGGGTGCACGGCCGCCTCTAACGACGATGCCTCGGGGTAGAACTGCATCGCATTGGATTCGACGCCCATGATCGTGCCCGCGTGCGCCGCGAGGAGAACGTGGGGGACTTGCGCCAACATAGGATTGGTGAGATCTTGCACCATGAGTGTCATGCCGTGGGCCTTGGCCCAGCACAGGCTGAGGAGTGCGCCCGTCTGTGTCTTGCAGGTCTTCAGCGCCACACCGGACCAGCCCAGTTCTCGCCCCAATTTCACCAGCCGCCAGTCGTGCGCGCTTTCATCCATGAACAGGGGTTTACGTGCCGATACGCTGTGCACATCGATGCGATGCGCTTCGAGGTCGTAGGGAAAAGGTTGCTCCACGTACAAGAGCATGCCGTAGATGGCAGGGTGTTCGGCCATCAGGCGGTCGAGAATGACATTCACGTAACCGGGCTCCGTAACAGTGCAGTTGAAGTCTGCTGAGAGCCAAAGTACACCACACTTTTTGGCTAACTCGCCAACTCGCACGAGACGGTCCCAATCCCAATCGGCGTCGTTGCCGCGCAACTTCACCTTCAAGCACCGCAACCCGTCGCGGGCGATCCAATCGCGCAGCAGCACCGGATATCCGTCGTCGGGTTCGGAGCCGTCGAGTTCGGAAACGCTGATTGGGTCTTTACCGCCAACCAAATGCCAGACAGGAAGCGAGTCGAGACGAGGAAAGTCGAGATAATCCGCCGGAAACTTGCCCTCGAATGAAATGCCGCCATTGCGTGCGGTATCCAGATACGCGGAGAGGTCGCGGCTCATGAACTCGGCGGTGTAAGTATCATAGACGGGCACGCCGTGTAACTGGCCGTATGCGTCATGCAAGGCGATATCGAAAGCGGAGCAGCACACCAGTGCCGCCAACCACGGCATGGGCTCGGAATGGGATGCGTTGTGTTGTGCCAGAAGGGGAGGAAGGACCTGTTCTTGGAAGTCGGCGCCAAGTTCCACCGGGTGACCAGATGACTCGAATCCCGCCCAAGCCGACACCAGACTTATGCAGAATTGCTTTATCCGTTCGTGTCGCTTCTCATACGGGAGGGTACTTGGCCAGACCCACTGCACGCTTAGCGGAGTCTCGCCCCAACCAACGGCCGTGCGGCCTGTCTTGCCGGCGACAGTGATGCAAACGCGCGCGCAGGTAACGTGTGTGAGGGTTTCCGTGCCAAACTTCAGGGGCACGCGCGTTTCAACGGGCAGGTAGAAGAGGGTGGTGCCCGTAATTCGAACGTCGTTTCTTGTGACCATTAGCTCAATCCCAAAGAACAGTAGTCCTAGTAGATGCAGGCATCAAGCAGCGACAGTACCTCGTCAAGGAGATTGTCGGAAGCCTTCGTAATGTACTTCACGCTCCGTGCACGAAAATCAACAGATTTGATTTGCTCCACCATCACGAATCCAGTGACTTTCCCTTCGTTGTCGAGTGGAACATGAAATGGATATTCGCGATTTGTGTTGGTAATTGGGCAGAGCAACGCCATGCCTGTATGTCTGTTGAAGGTTGTCTTGCTTACAACGATGGCAGAACGGCGCCCTTTCTGTTCGTGACCCGACTGAGGATCAAGTGTTACGGAAACAAGATCGCCTTGGCGAGGCACATAAGACGGCATCTACCAAGTTTCCTTGCCGCGAGGCTCGCCCCACTCGATTTCCCCGCGCTTGGCGTGCCTGGGGATTCTGGAAACTAGTTCCTCGATGTCATACTTGCCTCGGATACGTCTCGCTACCCGAATCTCGATTACTCCTTGCCGTGTGGAAACCTCAACTTCCTCACCGATCTCAATCGAAGCAGATTCTAGGATATCTCGCGTAAGGCGAAGCCCTTGGCTGTTTCCCCACTTCTGTATGCGCGTGACCATAGTCGATTCTCCAAGGTATATACAAAGTATAGCCGCAGAAAGAAGGGGAGTCAACGTGGCGGAACGGGTAACGTAATTAACGCACCCCAGCCATTTCCAGCGCTCGAATCTCTTCGGCCCACTTGGCTCGTTGGGATTCCGCGACTTGAGGGTCGGGCAGAAGACTTCGGCGCGTACAATTCACAAGGGCCTGAAGCGTCTGATAGCGGCGAGTCTCCCCAATGGCAGGAGGGACGTGATCGTGAAGGACAGCGAGTGCATCGTCGATGGTGAGCGGTTTTTGTTTGAGTGCGGCTTTTGCCTTCAATTCCGATCGCATGGAAGCAAAACTGGCCGCTGAATAACCCAAGGTCGCTGCGTCGAGACGCTGAAGCGATGAATCGTCCAAGGTTCCCTCCATGCAGCCACTCACGAGCCACTTCACGAACTCCGTGCGGTCATCACCTTCGGGGTCAAGAACGGGGATGATCAGGTCGCCCACGCGGCCAGGCCGTCGCAGGTCAGGGGACAAAAGGTGAATGCGAGCGGTCATCAGGAGCCAGACGACGCGTCCGCGAGACTTGGGATCGGACATCATGGCTTGGATCTTACCAGTCAATCGGCGCTCGGTTTCGTGAGCCTCGGGGCCAATCGCCCCGAATTGCGTGTCGGCCTCATCCACGAAGATCAGGACCTTTGCGAGAGCGTCCAGCACGCGGCGCAACCGCTCGAATATGACGTCGGTCTGTCCGAACCACTGGCTCCGGATGTTCTTGAGGACCAACACCACCATATCTAATTCAGACGCAACTGCCTCAAAGATAAATGTCTTGCCGCCGCCGATGGCACCCGCGACTGCTGCGCCGGATAGGGCCTCCGGCCCGGTGGCACGGAAACGGGGAATGAGTTCCTCGCGCAGAAAGCGTTTGAGCTTTGTGAAGCCAACCACATCGTTCAGCGTATGAGAGGGTTTCTTGAACTCAACAATATCTTCTCCCAATTGCCCTTTGATGTAGTCTTCGACTTTTTCGATCACTTGCTCTTGCGTGAGCGTTTTGCGCTCGTGTTGCGCGCCCTTCATGAGCTGCATCAATGCATGGATCGAAAGGCCAGCCGTAAAGCGCGCCAGGTCTTCGGGGCTGCTCCATAGCTGTAATGGTCCAGTCTCGGAACGACTAGCAAGGAACCAATTGATGAAATGGAGGCGAGCCGACTCGTCGGGAGAGGGCACACTTACCTCAAGGACCTGTGGAAGTCGCGATACGCGGCTGTTGAGGAGGCTGCGAGATTCCGACAACAACACCACGGCATCGTGCCCGTTCATGAAACCCGGATCGCCAAACCAGTCGTGGCAGATATTGACACGGTGTCTGTCGACGTCCGAAAGGCGGGTAATCTCACCTTCCGGGAGGAGCATGTCGGCGGATTCGATGAGGATGAGCAAGTCCTCTTTCAGCAACGGAGCTCCATTGGACTCGGAGCGCGAGCACAGGCACATCTGCCGGAAGAGTTCGAGGGCGACGGTGGGATTTCCTACGGCGGCCTTTAAGTTGGCGTCGAACGCCGCCCCCAAGGCTTCGTGTTCAATGGCTTCCTTGGAGTTGGAAAGCATGCGCTTGATGGCAATCTCGTTTGCATCGAGTCCGGTTCGCCATTTCAACCACGCGTCTTTGACCTTGTCTCGGTCGGCTACATTCACAAAGCGAATCGGGCCGTTTATCTCGTAAACAACCAAGATGACATTCGGAAGCTTCCACTGCGCGGAGAGAAAGTCGAGTAACGTTACGTAGTCTTGCGAACCGTCTGCGCTTGAATGGCAGAACAAGTCGTACACATTTCCGGTAAGTACGACCGTGCGTGCCTGACCGGAATTCAGGATTCGTCCTGCCGAACGGAGAAACGCGTAATCTGGAGAGGTCATTGCACGATTTTCCTCGCGACGAGACTATTCGGGCAGCGGGGTCTTTTCTGCTGGGGCCTTATCCTTTTCGGCAGGTTTGGTATCCGCAGCTTGGGCCAAACCGAGTAGCTGATCGAACTCGGACGATGCGGATGTGTTTCGTGCATATTCGAGGAATTCCGCTTCGCGTGCGCGGGAATCCGTGCCCGCGAGCTCTTTTGAAATGCGGGCCTCCGCCTTGGCCTCTTCACGCATGGTGCGCAGTCTCTGCAGTTCCTCGGCGGTCCCGTCATGCGCGATGCCGGACAGGGTGTCCGCGATTTCACGTTCTTCTTTTGCGGTCATGATTTCCGCAACGGCGTCCACGGCCTCGCTGCGCAGCTTATCCACTTCACGCATGAGTGATTCGAGTTGGACCTTGTGTTCCTTGATGCGGCTCGCGAATCCTTCGACGTCTTCTTCCAGCTCCTGGATGCGGGCCTTTTTCTCCTCAAGCGTGGAGGAGAAGTCGTTGTAAGCGGCCAGGCAACGCATATAGTCCTCGTTGCTCTTGATTTCTTCCATGCTCTTGCCGGCGGCCTGCATCTGGGAAACGGTCTGTTTTGCTTTTGCGAGCGCGCCCGTGCGCAGGCGTTCGAGATGAGCGACCTCTTCGGACAGGGTCTTCACCTTGGACATCTTCATGACTTGCTGCGAAATGAGACCCGCAACCGCCTGCTTGAATTGCTGAATACGTTCGGTTTTCTCGCGCACGATTTGATCGTAACGAGCCCGGATTACGTGGGGATTGGTGTCCAAGCCGCGGCGTGAGGAATCCACGCGGCCGGTAACGAGTAGAATTAGGGACTTGAACCAACGTCCGATTGCGCTGAACATGGGCGCGTCTCCTTTCGCGTTTCCCCACTCGGGGAATCCGTCATGCAGTGGGTCACTGCGAATGTCTACATAGGAATTTCACCAGCAATGCAGGTGGGAATGCAAGTAACCAGTTTGCCATCTTCAATATTTGATCGTTTTCAAGGCCGCGGAACATACCGTGTGGGTATTGATGCTCTTGGAGGACATTTCGTTTAGCCGCCGGTGACTCGGCACGAAATGTCGTGATTCGACGGCAGATTCAGAGGAGCGCTGGCCACTTTTTTCGAGGGTGAATCGACTCGATGACTTGAATCGATCCATATACCTTGGATATTATAAATGTGCGTATTATAGGAGTGCCGCTATGTACCGCGAGAATGGGGCTTGGAGGAAGTTTGAATGACGGATGGAATGCAGTTTTCCGTTAATGTGGACGGACCGCTGGCCGTTTACACACAAATCGAAAATCAACTCATGTTTGCTATCGCGTCCGGAAAGCTTGCAGAAGGAGAAGCGATTCCTTCTGGGCGCGACATGTCTGAAATGGTGTCAGTTAATCCGAATACAGTTAACAAGGCATATCGCGATTTGGAGATTATGGGATTGCTGCGTACGCGCCGTGGAGTAGGAGTCATGGTGGCTGCGGGCGCCAAGCAAATTGCGTTGCGCAAGACGTTACCAATGGTTGCCGAACATCTCCGGGATGCCGTTGCGGAGTGCCTGGCGTGCGGTATGAAGGCAAGCGACATAACCGCGACGGTAAACAAGGCGATCAAGTCTGGAGCGACGCCATATGCTGGTGGTGCCTGATTCGGGCTCGCTGAGGTAAAGTTCTGAAGGAATGCAGAGCGGGACGCCCCAATGGGACGTCCCGCTTTTTGTTGTGTTGGGTCAGGCCGATTACAGTGCGCTAAGCGCGTACGAAATGAAGCAAGACCAGAAACGAGAGAAGGGGGTCTCGCCCGGGTACTTGATGAAGGACACGTGGCCGTCCATATAAAGGACGTTACCACCGCCAGGTACGTGGTTGAAATTGCCTGAGTTGTCGCCGCTGATGTCGTCGGTCATCACGAAGATTTCGCTCTGGGCCTTCGCGGAGGCGGCCGGGTTGTTGATGTCGGAGATCAAGAAACGCTCGATGCCTTCCCTCAGGCGCGGGAAGATTCCCAGGTCATCCTGATAAACGGATGCGTCTACACCACCGGTTTCCCAGGTTTGTGAGCCTGTAAGCAGGTCAAGTAGGCTGTCTTGCGCATCTGGGGTCATGTAGGCCAAGACACTAGCGTCAGGGGTGAGAGCAGCATCGTTTTCCTGTGTCGGATCAAGCATGGCCTTCTGCGGCGAAATTAACCAGCCGATGTAGATGTAGGAACGCGCGTCAAAAGCGCAGGGATCGGGTTGACCGGCCGTGCTGAATTCGTCCAGCTCTCTATCGTAGCTGGCATCAGATGGACATTCGAGAATATTGACGTCGGTCAAGTATTCCGGAAAGATGTCCACACCATCGCAAATTGCCTTGAAGTTGCTCGCGACGCAAGTACCAGGGACTGCGGTCCGTCCCCACTTCTGGTTTGTGGGATACTTCTCGCCCTTGGACTCGTTGGCGTACATCTTGAAAACGAGACCCATTTGTTTGAGGTTGTTTTGGCAGCTCGCGCGGCGTGCCGCTTCGCGGGCCCGAGCTAACGCCGGAAGCAAGATGGCTGCAAGTATGCCAATGATAGCAATCACTACAAGAAGCTCAATGAGAGTAAAACCACGCTTTTTCATCTAGGAATTCCTTCCTTGCGCAAAGCTCAAAGCAATGCATGTTACTGAATTCCGGTTCTACCAGGATTGACACATAGCGGGCTACTGCAATTTCGGAACCGAACGAATTGACTACTTTCCCACCCCCTTCCGTCGCAATTACACGACCTTGTAAACCAAAGAAAGGGTTACTCGGGGACGCCGACTGCTATTGGAAAGGCATCGGAATCACCAGTACGTACAGCTTGCTGCATTCACCCTAGCATGATTCGGATTTTTCTGCAATAGGTTTGCGACCAAGAGTCAGGAGGTGTACGTAGGGTCAGATGAGCGAAGCTGACGCAAGTGTAGCCGAAACGGCTGGTTGCATATTTGTAAGGAAGACGAGTTGTCGAGCTGTTTGACACAACGTTTTCTCACAAAAGCCTTTACAAACTCAGGCTGTTAAGTCTCCAAGTCAGCCTTCTAAAGATGGTTACGGTTAAGGGGGGTTGCGTATCTGTGCTAGTCTGAGGTTGGACGGTCATTCTCGTCGAGAGTTCGCCGGATTCGTAGGTAGGATTCGTAGCGGGCTCGGGGAAGCATTTCTTCCTCTACAGCGGTCTTTACAGCGCACGACGGTTCGTGCGTATGCGTACAGTTGCGAAATCGGCACGATTTCGAGAAGTCCGTGAATTCATGGAAGTAGAAGTCCAGTTCCTCCGGGACAACTCCCCACAGGCCCAACTGACGAATACCGGGTGTGTCGATTATGCGAATCCCCCCGCGAAGTTCATACATTCGAGAGGCAGTTGTGGTGTGCTGTCCGCGTTGAGTGCTCTCAGAGATTTCACGAGTCACCAATTCGTGGCGAGGGTCCAATGCATTGATGATCGATGACTTGCCGACACCGCTGTTCCCCGCCAAGACGCTTATTCGACCCGTCAAGCAGTCTCGCAGTTCTTCAAGTCCGTCACCGTTTGTGCAGCTTGTATTAACAACACGCACTCCCATGTCTCGATAGAGCTGAAGTTGCGGAGGCTCCTGCGAGACAAGGTCGATCTTATTCAGACAGACCAGGGGTTCGACGTTACCCACTTGAGCGGCTATCAAGTATCGGTCGATGAAGCCAGGGTTGAAGTACGGTTTGGCTGCCGCGGCAACCACAACCGCTAAATCGATGTTCGCAGCAAAGACCTTCTCGCGATTCTGTCCGATAGCGGGCCTGCTGAGTTTGTTGCGTCGATGCCGAACCGCTTTCACGAAGGGTTTGTCCTCAAGCCGTTCAACAAGCACTTCGTCGCCGGGAGCAAGTATGGAACGTTTGCGGTCTAACAACGAGTCAGCGACGCGGCAGAGACACTCTTGACCCTCCCAGAGAACGAAGGCGAGCGAACCGTACGGTGAAACTAAAAGCGCGTTGGGTTCGATGTCGCTGAAATAGACCCTGTCTTCCGGCGTGCGACCGGAGGGTGTCTCTTGGCGAGAGTTGGCTACGCGAGTCGGCGTGTCGATGTCTTGGACGCCCCAGTTGCGTTTGCGTGTTCGCCCGCGCTTAGGCATGGATTCCCTGCTGACCTGAAAGGTGAATCATATGCTGCCCCATACAACCATGGATTCCCAGGCTATGGGTTCATCAAGGTGACCCTTTAATTCAATCTCGGAGCGCAATCGGGCTACCCCTTCATCAAACTCCGTGGAATCCATCAGATTGAACGTGCTGATAAAGCGGTTTTCGATCTTTCGCAGGTACGCGGAGTCTATCGGCACAGGTGCGGCTCGGTGGACACGGTGGTCGATACGGTTAAATCCGGCGGCCTTCATCGCAGAGACGACAGTCTCCAAGGGTTGGAATCTCTTCGTGTCAATCGAGGCAAAGCTGGGAAAGTAGCGGTTCATGGGGTGGCGTTCGATGAAGTCGTGCGTTGTTGTGACATGCGCGCTATGGCCCGATCCGAGCAAGCGTGCACATTCGCGAAAGAGCGGGTCTAGATCGTCAATGTGGTGCAGCATGTACACGCTGAAGACAAATTGCGCGACGCCCGATGCGAGGGGTGTGGCCAGCGCATTCGCTTGGATCCAACGAGCGCTTGGACACTTCCGGCGGCCTTCGCGCAACATGCCCAGGGAGGCGTCCAGGCACGTAAGCTGACACGGATGACCTTCAAGCAGGGCAACGGAGTTGTTGCCGGTGCCTGCACCCAACTCGACCACGCTCCGGGCCCCACTCTCGCGCGCCAGCGAGAGTATGGAATCCATGAAAGGCCCACCGATGCTCCGGAACCGATCGTAGGTCTGCGCAATTTGATCGTAGTTCACGGACACGCGGTATCCGCTCCTTGTGTTACTTCTTCTCGATGCGCGTAAAGTCGGCCACTTGAGTCACGGTATTCAAGAACTGCTGCAGAAGCGCCTGGCGATTACGGCGGACACGTTCGTCCGGATCGTTCACCAAGACTTTCTCGAAGAAGCCCGAGATGACCGGCACTGCGTGCGAGATGGCCTCGATGGCGTCGTCGAATTCGTGCCGCTCCATCAGAGCGGGGATTCTGTCACGAATGGCATTGCACTCAGCGAGAAGATTCTGCTCAGGCTCGGTCAACAGGCCCGCATCCAGGCTATCCGCGGGCTCCTTAATGATGCGTTGCATGCGCTTGGTCTGTTCCGCAAGGCTTTGGACTTCGCTGTCCTCCAGGCGCCCTAATGCTTTCGCGCATTCACGGGCATGACGGGGACGGCGTCCATGCGTAGCCAGAGCGGCGGCGACCAAGTCGTAGGAGAAACCCTGGTCACGAAGAACTACAGCCATGCGGTCGTTGAAGAAATCGATCAATTCCTGCAAAGCCTTGTCCGGCGCGTGTACGACGGTCCCGTAGTTGGCAAGGGCCGCGCGGAAGAATGTCTCGAGATCGATTTCCAGCCCCGCCGACTCCACGATGGAAAGCAAGGCAAGGGCATTGCGGCGGAGCCCGAACGGATCACTGGTTCCCTTTACGCGCATGCCTATTCCAAAGTAGCCCGCCAACGTATCAAAGCGATCGAGCAAGGCTGCCACAATTCCCAGAGCCGAGGAGGGGAGTTGGTCACCGGCGCGCCGTGGCAGGCGATGCTCGGCAATAGCGTCTGCGATGTCGTGAGCGATGCCTTCTTTCTTGGCATAGAGCATACCCACTACGCCCTCAAGGGAATCGAACTCGAATACCATTTGTGTCGTCAGATCCGCCTTCATCAAGGTCAGGACGTCCGCCATCTTCCGGTCATCCACCAGTGGCAAGTGACCCTTCAGGGTGAAGTAGAGATCGCGCAGGCGCGCTACCTTGTCGGCCACCGTCCCGAGCTTCTGGTGGAACATGACGGACGACAATTTCTCTGCAAAGGCTTTCAAGGGTGTTTGGGTGTCGCTGTCCCAGAAGTACTTCGCATCACGCAGGCGCGCGTTCAGAACACGCTCATTGCCTTGCCGGATAATTGCCTTGCCTTCGGCGGAATGCTCGCCGTTTGCTACACACACAAAGTAATGACTCAGTTTGCCATTTGCCGTCCGGAGGGGGATGTACCGTTGATGAACCTTCATGGGTGTGATAATGACTTCTTCTGGCAGGGTGAGCGCGTCTTCCGGTATGGCCCCGACAATCGGTTCGGGCCACTCGGCAAGGTTGGCAATTTCCGTGTATAGATCTTCATCCTGCTCGGGGACGAGGTTCATCTCTGTCGCGAGGGCCAGGACTTTATCCCGAAGAACAGCTTTGCGCTCCGCCCCGTCGACCAGCACGAGGCGTCCGCGCAGGTCATCTACGTAGGATTGCGCAGATGAAATCGTTACAGGCCCTGCTGCCAATCGCCGATGACCATAGGATTCGCGGCCTGAATACACGAAGCGCTCTGGGCCAATCTCGGACGCGTCGCGTAGCTTGATTTGTACGGGTACGAGTGTCGAGCCGTGCAATGCGACAACCCAACGAATCGGACGCGAAAACACCAGGGTGGAATTCTCCCACCCCATGGTTTTGACAAAATGAATACCCGTCACGAAATCGTTGACAATCTCATTAAGCAGCTTGGACAGGTGACGGCCCTTTTGTTGCACTTGCGCGAAGGCGTATTCGGCCTTGCCGTCTTCGCGGAAGTAAATGTCTTCCACCGATACGCCGTTACCTTCCGCAAAGCGTTTGGCGGGCATGGTCCAGTTGCCATTGTCGTCTTTGCATACGGCGCGTTTGGGGCCGCGAACTTCCTTGCTGACGTCTTTCTGGCGCGAAGGGACATTCGGTGCTTGAATCGCTATTCGCCGCGGGCTTACGTAGACCGTCAATGGGCCATGGGAAAGACCCCGTTCCGCCATGAGCTTTGAGAAAAGGGCAGGTGCTTGAGCTTCAAGAGTCTGAATGTCCTTGTCCGGTAGTTCTTCGACGCCGATCTCAACCAGGAGTGTTTCCTCAGGCGAGTACTCGGAAGACTCCGGCGCTTTTGCGGGCGCAGTCAGTTCTGCGATGGGCTTGGCGTGGCGCAGCATGGGAAAGCCCATCGCCTCGCGCTGGGCAAGGAAACCTTTGGCACACCGCTCGGCAATCGCGCGGCATCGTAGCAGAAAACGTCCGCGCTCTGTGACCGAGAGAGCTCCACGCGCGTCGAGCACGTTAAACAAGTGCGAGAGCCGCAGGCAGTGATCGTAGGCAGGTAAGATGAAGCCTAGTTCAAGAAGACGGGCGCCTTCGCTTTCCCAGATATCAAACACATTGAAGAGTTTGTCTGTATCCGCCGCCTGGAAATTGTAGTGGCAGTATTCGACCTCTGAAGCATGGAATATGTCGCGGTAGGTAACTCCGCTTGGCGCCCACACAAGGTCATAGACGTTTTCGACTCCCTGCAGGTACATGCAGATGCGCTCGATGCCGTACGTCAATTCGCAGGCGCGCACATCGAGCTTCACCCCGCCACATTCCTGGAAGTACGTGAATTGGAGAACCTCCATTCCGTCCAGCCATGCTTCCCAACCAAGTCCCCATGCGCCCAGGGACGGACTCTGCCAATTGTCTTCCACGAAGCGGAAATCATGTTTATGAAGATCGAGCCCCAACGCTTCCAGGGATTGAAGGAATAGTTCCTGCACATCCGGAGGCGACGGTTTCAGAATAACCTGGTATTGGTAGTAGTGCTGAAGTCGGTTGGGATTCTCGCCGTAGCGACCGTCCGTTGGCCGTGTGCTCGGTTCGGGATAAGCGACTGACCAGGGCTCGGGACCCAGGACGCGCAGAAACGTCGCCGGATTCGATGTCCCCGCGCCAACTTCTGTGTGGTAGGGCTGCCACAACAAGCAACCGCGCTCGCTCCAAAACCGGTTTAATGTCTGCAACACTTCCTGAACGTACATTGCGATATCCTAACTGCTGACGCTTGGTGAGTTGGATTGCCCCGAGGCGCGCCGATACGGATTCCGGCGCGGCAAGCAGGTTCCCGAGGCCGATTGACAGCACACGGGAGCCCTTATGTTAGCAAGTAGTGGGGGGCGCTTTCCACGAAGGTGGACGGTTGAGAAAATAACGAATGAGAGCACCCTGCATGGGAGTCTATCTCCATGCAGGGTGTTGTGAACTCTAATGCTTCGGATTATCCGTTGAGGAGCGTGTCCATCCTCTTGCGAAGGTCCGTGAGATAGGCTTCATCGCCGCCGCCCAACTCGGCGGTGCCGAAACCCTGGTAGCCGACCTCAGCGAACGCTTTCCGTACCTCGGGCCAGTTGACGTCGCCTTCGCCGAGATTGGGCCATGAGCTATCGGCCTTCTTATACTCCTTAACGTGCACTTTGTAGATGCGCTTGCCGAGCGTGCGAATCCAAGCCTGAGGCTCGGCGAACTTCACCACGTTGGCTATGTCGAAGTACGCGCGTACCCACGGGGAATTGAATTGATCCACGTACTTGGCCATTTCGTTCGCATCAAGCAGGAAGTTGTTCCACACTTCTTCAATGCAAATGATTACCTTGAGCTCTTCGGCGACGGGGATCAGCGTGCGAATATGCTTCGTCGAACGCTCCCATGCCTGATCGTACGTGACCTCGCCCTTCACGACGCCGGGGACAAGGAGAATATTGTCGGCGCCCATGGCTTGGGCGGAACGTAGTGCCGATTCAACCTTTGCGCGAGCCGCTTCTTGTTTTGCCGTGTCGGGATCAGTGAGTGTGGGGTCCCAACCGCCGTAGATGACGGAGTGAATGGGGACGCCCGCAGCCTTTGCCAAGTCGCCGCGTTTCTTGGCGGCGGCGAGATCATCGACCGGTTCCGATTCGATACCCTCAAACCCGCATTTCTTTGCCAGCTTGAACCGGTCTTCTTCTGACAGGTCCTTGGGAAGCATGCCGAAGATGAGGGCGGTCTTGAAGGGCTTGGCGGCAGCGTCGGCCGCTGCGGCTTGAAACAGCGAACTGGCCATACCTGCGCCCGCGGCCAATGCCGCTGTCTGCATCATGAAATCCCGTCGTCCGATCATTGAACTGCTCATTCTCTCTTGTCCTTTCCCACAGCCCGGTTAGGCGGGCAATACCCACGGTTTACGATACTCCGGCGTAACAAGAGCGTTCGCCTCGGGGTCGTTGACGATTTGTCCGGTCTGGGCGTCCCAATGAATCTTACGCCCAATCTTATACGAAAGGTTACCGAGATTCAGCGCGATGGCCAAGGGAAGGTGCTTTTCGACATCGCAACTCGGCAACTTCCGGGAGCGAATGGCTTCCAGGAATTCACGCGGATGTTCGGGAATCGAGCCAACCTCAGGCTCGGGGACCGTCACGCCAGCGAGCCGGTCTCCTTCGGGGATAATCCAGTACTCGTCATAGTCCGCACATAGCGTGGCTTTCGTTCCCTGGAAAATGATGCCAAGGCGCCGCCGGATGTCGTTCTTGCCTGGCTTCTGGAAAGCTTGCCCAAAGCTGTTGCCGCACGAGTTCGACCAGGTAAGAATCATACCCGGATACTCGAAGACGGCCTCGAGAGTGTCGGGGATTGTACTGATGTCTTTCATCACGAACTTGCCTCCGACCGCGGAGGCCGAGAGGGGCTGACCCAGTTCAAGAGCCCACACCGGAAGGTCAATGATGTGCGGCCCCATCTCATGCAACCAGCTTCCGTCGAGGTCGGCGAAATACCGATGGTAACCCAATTTGAAGCGGGCTTCGTTGTACGGAGTCAGCGGATGAGGACCGCACCACATGTCCCAATCGAGGCCGGGTGGGGGAGGGGTATCCGGCGGACTACCGATGCCGTCAGGTGCTTCATTCAAGGCGAGTCCGGTTCGAACAACCGAAATAGGGCCGAGAACGCCTGAACGGACGATCTCGACGACCTTGTGGTAATTTGCGCTGGCATGGATCTGGGTCCCAACCTGTGTCACACGGTTATTGGCGCGTGCCGCTTTAACCATGGCCATCGACTCACCCGGTGTCAGGGCCAGAGGTTTCTCGCAGTATACGTCCTTCCCGGATTGACATGCGTGAATGGTGATTAGGGGGTGCCAGTGTGGTGGCGTTACTACGAACACGGCGTCCAGTTCGGGCATCTCGAGCATCTTCCGGTAATCGGAAAAGCCCTTGGGCTTGGATCGCGTGGAGGCAATCGCCTTGTCGAGATGCGGACGGTACACATCGCACATGGCGGCGATCTGAACGTCTTTCTGGCTGTTTAGCCACTGGACGTGCGACATTCCGCGGCCGGCGACACCCACGATACCGATATTGATGCGATCGTTCGCCCCCAGGACACGTCCCTGCGCAGGTGCGGCCGCGGGAGCCTTCTTGGCCACTTCGACCGGTTTTTCGGTCGTTGCGCAACCCGCGCCCAGCCCTGCACCAAGTGCCGCACCCGAACTCGATTTGAGAAACTGACGTCGCGAGATACTCTTCATGCCTAGGCGCTCTCCTTCTTGGTCCCGGCCAACGTTGAGGCAGTAGCCTACGTGAGCGTTGCTAAATGATCAAGGGTAGAGACCGGTATAATCGCCCACAATGTCTCAACTACTTGTCACAACCATATACCGTACTTGTCCATCGAGTGAGTGCTCGGGGTATGTCTATTGCGTGGACTCGGAGGCGGGTCACGTACTTGTCCGATACCCCATCCCTGAAGCGGCATTGCGAGCGCACGACCTCAATCCAAGAGGGGGAATGCGGGGCGGGCGAGGAATTGCCGTGCAAGGAACAGAAATCTATGTTGCCAATTTTGATACGGTCTTCCGGTTCAAACCATCCGGTGAGTTCATCCCGTTTGTCTCACATCCAAGCTGTTCGGATATTCATGACATCGCCTTCATGAATGACAGCATGTATGTGACTTCGACGCGCAATGACTTGCTTCTCATCTTCGATTGCGCAGGTCGCCTTCGCAAATACCATAATGCGCGCGAGTGGACTCAGGTAAAAGGATTCGCCGGCTGGCGCGCCGTGAATCTCTTGGAGGAAGGAGGTATTCACGCGGGTCACCTCGACTTTCGGGACCCCAGAACTCACGAAAAGGACGCTTACGATGGCGCGCATTTGAATAGTGTCTGTCTGGCGCCTGACGGCACGCTATACGTGTCGCTGGGGCTGGTGAGGAATGAGGAGGAGGGTCCGGGCAAGGCCTGCGTGGTGAGGTTGCGAGAAGGACGGGATGCCGAAATCCTCTATATGCGTCACAATGTGCATGTGGCCATTCACAACCTTGTGATGCAACCGGATCGTACGCTGCTCTTTCTGGATACTGGCGAGGGTGAACTGGTGCGTTTGCGGACGGACGACGGCGAGGTTCTCTCCAGACACGCGTTCTCTTCGGAGTATCTGCGCGGTTTGTGCCGATTCGAAGATGGGCGTCTCGTTATTGGCGATCAAAACTCAGTCTTGTTCTTTGACCCTGCCACACCTTCTGCAACTCGCCGCGTCGTATTGTCAGAGAATTCGCGCGAATCCGTTCACTCCATAGCGGTGTTGAAGTAAAAAAGGCACCGCGCGCAGGGGGGGGACTGCGCGCGGCGAGGTATGTAGGTACTACCCGGCTATGAAACGATTCGTATAGCGCTTGCGTCCACCGTGCTATCGGGATTCAGTACCCCTTCAACGTGCACGGTGAGTCCAGCGACAAGGTCAGCTTCAGTGCCTGTCGGCGTATCGGTATCCGCCGGCAAGAAGACTGCTGCGCCTGCATAATTGACGGTTGTCGTCACGCCGCCCGACGTGAGCGTCAGCGTATCAGCGTCCATGTCGACACTCTCGATGACCCCTTCGAGCGTAACGTCGGCTGACTGGACGGTGATATCGGCACGTAGCTGGGGTGTCAGGGTGTACTTGCCGTTGCCGTTCTCAATTAAGTGGATACCTCCAAAGTCCAAAACAATCAGGCTGTTTTGCCCTTCCGGTAGCTCAAACGATTTGGAGATAAACAAGTGGCTGTTGGCAGTCAGGTGTACATCTTCGATGACCGTATCCGGATCGGACTTCAGAACCAGCCTGGGATTATCGATCTCGATACGGATCTTCGTGTAGAGCCCAGAAGGCACGGAATCTACCGCAATCAACGAAGAGAGACCTGACATCGTCAGGTCAAGAAGATCGACGTCTTGTTCACCGTCGAAGACAACGACTTTGCTTGATCCCGCTTTGGTGTCATCGGACGAGCCCGCGTGGTCAAGCGAGATTTCGGTAACGCTAACCACGAAGCTCTCAATATCGTAGATATCGACGACCGATTTCTCAGCCTGCAGGGCAGACACTATTGCAGAGGCAATCTTGTTTTCGCTGCTTGAGAGCAGGACTGTGATGTCCGACTTACCGGTACCTTTTGGCGGGCAACCCAGTATCAAGAGAGGTACCGCCGAGAGTGCAATTAGAGATGCTGCTCGTTGAGCAATCGTTCTATTCAAGTTCATATGCGCGTACTTCCACACCCCGAACGAAAGTATTGAGCACTGACGTCCCTGCCATGTCTCACAATTGGATTTTCCCGAGAACGATGGAATCTGTCAAGGAGTTTGTGTGTTTTGCACGAACGTTCAAAAAACGGCGTGCCGAGTGGTGATGAATGCATCGGAAGACAGGGGCAAAACGACTGTTCTTGAATGAACGTTCAAAAGAACTGCGTCGCGCTACTGCTCAGTCATCAAGACAACGGGACCCAGCAATCCTGATTGCTGCAGTGGCCTGTCAGACGGAAAGCGCACATTGGTCACCGTGCGCTGCTCCGCTTGAGGCAACGAGGCGTCTCCGATGATGCGATTGGGCCAGAGATTTACTACGGTGATCTCGAGCAGGTTCCCTTTCGTCTTAATCGCATCCGTTACATCCACTCTCCACGGAGCGGTCCAGACAATGCCCAGATTCTTCCGGTTGAGTTTCACTTCAGCGATGTACTTCACGTCACCGAGATCGAGATAGACCCGTTTTCCCGATCTTGGCTTTTCAGCGCAATCGAAGTGCGCTCGATAGACAGCCTTCCCTGAATAGAAGCGGATACCGGGATCGGGGTGCTGGGTCCAGTCAATGAGATCGCGGAATTCCAGACCTTGGGGACCACCCCAAGCCGGATCAAAATCGACTGACCATGGTCCAGTGATTGTCTGGCTCAATTGGACGTGAGTGATATTGGTGTCCTGTGTCCCATTCTGGGCCGACGGTATGTTCCTGCGAAAAACCACGAAGGTGGACGCATACGGCGCAAGCTCAAGCGGAACAATTGTGCGATGGCCGTCTTGCTGGAAACTCTGGAAAGACTTTGTCGATCCTGACACGGGATCCCACTGTTCCGGCAGTCTTTCTATCACTCGAAACTTACAGTCTCCCCGAAACCACTGATCGGTTGAGTTGGCAAGAAAGTAGGCTTCCGCTTCGGGCATCGTGCGGTGTATGTATCGTATGAAGATTGGCTTGCCCTCGTTCGAAGCTTCAAAATCTGGGTGGATAGAGAGCTCCTGCAGAACTTCATTCACCGATCGACCGCACATCACGGTTCCTGCGCCCAGGTTGAGTTTGGGATCCGATGTGCCGTTGCTTTCTCCCCAGATATCATGAACAAGTTCGTCGACCTCCTGATCACAGACGGGGTAATCCGAAAGCCCCGGGCAGTTATCGGGGCGGCTTCCGATTACTACTGCCCCTGCCTGAATGAGTTCTTTTATACGTTGCAGGAGCGCCGGTGATAGTTGCGCACCCTCCGCAATAACCATGGCCCTATACGTCGGGCCGTCCGGGATAGACAGGCGTCCGTTTTGAACGCTCATTCGATGCATCAAAATGTCAGCGTTTACCGCGTCGAAGTCGTAACCTTGGGGTATTAGCGGCTTCGTGAACTCCTGCGAAGGCGCAAACGTGGTCACCCCTTCACCGTAGAACCAGCAAATGTCAGCGAAGGGTTTGCCTCGCTGCAGCATATACTGGCAGCGGCCAAGGTAGTTGAAGAAAGCGCGGCTCTGTTCCCACCACGTTATGTTGCGATCGAAATGCGTTCCGGCGCCGTATTGATATCCGGGCTTGATGTCGAGTCGGGGTTGGTGCGTGTACTGATGAAAGACCATGCGGTTGAGACCATTGCAGAAGGCTTCGTCTCCCACGGGCTTCAAGGAAGCTGGATACTCCAGCCAGTGATTCCACGAGGTGAATGCTTCTGCTTGGACAATCGAGCGGCCGTAGGCATGCGCGGAAGAGGATACCGTCTTGATAACGTTTCCCCACGGATTGAACTGCGACATGATGTCCGTTCCAATCCAGAACTCACCCATCGTGATATCGTTCTTGCCGGCGCACTCCAGGCCGTCTATGTGTGGCCACGGGTACGTGCCGTATCCTGTCTCGCTGTGAACCTGCATCCCATGCTCGTGCCCGAGTTCTGCGAATCTGCCAAAGAAACGTTGTGCAATTAGGTCGCCGATGGTTCGCCGGAAGTCCCAGAGAAAGCGATTCGTGATTTCCCTGTTGTCTACAATGCGCCGGGCCATGGCGGGAAGATAGGGCAGAAGGTCATAGCCTCTACGCGCCTGGAATTGCTCTCGAAAATCCTCTACCCATGTGGGCTGCTGACCTCGCACGTCCGCGCCAACTTCGTAGCTGTCGATGTGAAGGTACTTGAGAGACTTCGCGCGCACTTCCTTCGCATCGGCCATCAATGGCAATGCAGTTGCGGCAAAATGGGTTTCGATTCCTTTGGCGCTCAGCATGTCTGATTCATAACCGACCACGGTCGTGCCGCACCGGGTGCGTTGGCCCACCACGGTGTAACCAAAGCGAAGCACCGTCCACCTGCCTGCCGGTGCGTCCCAGCGCAATTGCCCTTGTTCGTTCACGTTCGCGGTCAGGTCCACAACATCTGCTTTACGGCAGTCCGATTCTCCGGTGTCTGGGTATTCTTCAGATAAGACGGCTGGGCCTTGCCGCGGGTAATCCCAGAAGCTTCTGTTTCCTGATTTGAACGGCCACCATTTGATTCCCTGTCGCGGCGCCGCAACATCTGTTTTGCGTAGCACTGCAAATTCCGATATCTGCACGGGGATTCCGGATGCGGAAGGGATCACGAGACGAAAACGGCTCGCGTGTACTTCGGGAAACTCCACGCGACACACTTCGCCGGGCTTCACACTTACGCGTGCTATGGTTGAATATTGATTGGCGTCGAGACCTACCTGGACTTCACAGATGCCTGGCGCTCCCTGCTGTGGCGACAGGACGTAGGCCGCCACGGCGGTTAAGGGTTCGCTGTATTGGAGCGCCAACCAGGCAGGCTTCTCCGGCGTCGGAGACTCTTTACCTGATGACCAGTAAGTCGCCGGATCGTTGTCGACTGCGTCATCCGGTGGGAAGTTCCATTCGTCGCAATAGCCCCCGAGCGTGGAACTTGCGCTCACGGATTGAGGCGAGAGGGGGCGGTCTGGCTTCTCGGGAAAGGCAACGACCATGCAGTCATGGTAGTACCCGTCGAGCTGTGGCGGCGCTGGAAGCGTGCGCTCAATGAGACCGGGTCCTTCGATTTGCAGTTCCGAATAGACCAGTTTCTTGTTCGCGCAGTCCGCACTGATCCACGGACCTCCGGCGTCCCAACCGTCGCATAGGTTAATGCTAACCTCCATGTGAAGCCGGTCTGCTTCACGAAGGGCAAACTTGAAGAGCTCGTGCCATTCGGGGCTCAGGAACTTGGGGCCTGCCGGACCTTCCCCTCCGCCCGCGTTGAAGATCAGGACGCCATTGATTCCTTGCCGTTTCATCTCTGAGAGGTCGGCGGTGATGCCATCCTTGGTCACATTTCCGTTCAGCCACCACCAATATACCCAGGGTTTTGCGCTGTCCGGAGGGCGTACGAAGCCTGCTTCAAGATCTTCTGTCCTCCGCGCCCCGGCATGGGCGAGAGAACTCCAAAGCAGAAGACATGTGGCGACGGCAATCATCTTCTTCATGGCGAGGCTCCCCAGACTTCAACGATACCAGCTCCCTAAGATGATATACTCTAAATCGGCACGCAAGGGAGTCCGTAATATGCACACCCTTTCACGTCCTAAGGTGTACGCACTTGTCGATTGGTATGTTTCCAGGTGCGACAGGCACAGTCTCGTTTACCGCCCGAGCCTGACGGCGCTTCTCAAACGTCTCGGGTATCCTTTCGCCGCGCTCCTAGTTGGCGCCGGGATACTCTATCTGGTCCATCACGCGTCCACACTGACTGCTGTGCCCCTCGTCTTGAAGAGCGGTGCGCAAGTTTTTGTGGTCCTTCTCGGGATACTGAGCATGCTGCCCGTGTTGTCGGCCTTGATCGAGGAGGTGGGCATTGGCCGTGACGCCAGCGGGAATCTGGTAGTCCAAAAGCGGTCCCTGTGGACATCGAGACTCGTCTCGCCGCTCTCTCAACACACAACGATTCAGGTGAGCGCCTGCCAATCGCTCGCTCGCACCCGCCGGCATGGGCCTTTGTATTCACGCGGCTATACGTGGATCGTCACGGTGGTGAGTAGTCCGTTAATGCAGGGCGTAGGAGGGTTCCACCTCGAATTCCAGCTTGATCACCAGCATGAGCGTCCGCTGGACAACAGACCCTTCCCGTCCAGGGTTAAAGAGTTTGTTGACGCGCTGAGTGGTATCACCGGTATTAGCGCAGATCCAAAACCCGCCATCGTTGACGCGCAGGTATCCGGGCGAGGGTGGGGTACAACCAGAAACATCACCATCCCGATTTCGCGCGTAACACGCCACGAGATACCACTCGATGAGTTGCCTCCGGACGTACGTGCAAAAGTTGAGTCTCTCGTCAATTCGGAGAAAGGTGGACTCACTCCGGGGTTCACCAAAGAGGTCACGCTCAAACAGGAGTTCAAGGTTCTGGGGAAGGATGGAAGCGTCCAGCACTATGATTCAATCGAAGATCTCCCGCCTGAAGTGCGCGAGGCAATCGAGCGCATGCACCGCGCGCATGGACGAGAATAGAAGAATCCCACCTGCCGCAATCGTCATTTGTCGTTTATGTTGGCACAATCCGTCTCATGCCGCGTAGAATAGGGTCAGACTTGCCCGCACAACACCCCGAGGCGTTTCATGATTCACACAGAGGCTCTTACGAAGCGATTTGGCGCTAATCCTGCCGTAGACAACCTCAATCTCGACATCGAACAGGGAGAGTTCTTCTGTTTTCTCGGGCCGAACGGGGCAGGAAAGACCACGACCATCAAAATGCTTACGGGGCTATTGAAGCCGACTTCTGGGCGCGCCGTCCTGGGCGGGCTGGATATTCAGAAGGAACCGGTCAGGACCAAGGGGCTGTTGGGATACATACCGGACACCCCGTTTCTTTATGAGAAACTGACGGGCCGCGAGTTCATGCGGTTCGTGGCGGGCTTGTATCAACTGCCTCCTTCGGCCATGAATGGCGCGTGTGGCGAGTTGCTGGAGTTGTTCGAGATTAGCCATGTCGCTGACCGGCTCATCGAGCACTACAGCCACGGTATGAGGCAGAAGCTATCATTCGCGTCGTGCTTTCTGCACTCTCCCAAGATCGTGATTGTGGATGAGCCCTGGGTTGGGCTCGACCCAAAGAACATCCGATTCGTGAAAGACTATCTCAAGCAGAAGACGCGCGAGGGGTTGACAGTGTTCATGTCGACACATTCGCTGAGCGTGATCGAAGACGTCGCCGATCGCATCGGCATTATTTACAAAGGCAAGCTGCTACACACCGGGACGCTCAAGGAGATTCTCGCCCTTTCCGAAAACCCTGGGTCTTTGGAAGATGTCTTTCTCGAACTCACGCGTGAGGCGGATGAATGACTCGCATCGGCGCGCTGCTGTGGGCCAAAGGCCGTATCGCCCGGAATCAGATTGCTTCGGTCCGCAATGAATCGAAGCTGAAAGTGGCCGTCGTTTCTGTTTCCGCCATTCTACTTTGGGTTGGCGCGTTTTGGGCTTTTTCCGAAGCGTTCAATTGGCTCAGGGGTTTCGAGGCTTCGCTGAACCTCGGCAATCTGGTGATGAACCGTCTGCTTTCGGTGTTTGCCTTGGCTCTGTTCTTCATGCTCATTTTCTCGAACGTGCTGATTGCGTTTTCGACTTTGTATCGCTCGCAAGAGGTAGCCTATCTGATCCACGCCCCCTTGCCGTGGTGGGAGTTCTATCTTGGGCGTCTGGTTGAATGCATTGCATTCAGCTCTTGGGCCTCCGCCTACCTGGGATCGCCGCTAATCCTGGCGTACGGGCTTGTGGTCAAAGCACCGCTCCCATTCTATGCGGCTTCGATCGCTTGCTACGTGCCCTACGTGACCATACCCGCGGCAGTCGGTTCCGTGATTGCGATGCTACTCGTGCGCATCTTTCCTCGCCTTCCACGCGGCAGCATGATTGGTGCTGGCGCGCTATCCGTCGTCTTCCTGTTCTTTTACCTTCGCGACCGCTTGAATTCTGTCAAGCTGTCGGAATCCGTCGTCCTCGATGCCATGTCCCGCACGCAATCCTGGTTCCTTCCGAGTCACTGGGCCTCGGCGGGCGTTTTGGCAGCGGGTAGGGGAGAGTATGCGGACGCGCTCTTCTGGTTGCTCATGCTGGTTTCTACGGCATTCATGTCTGTCATGCTTGGGGCAATGCTTGCGCATGCGTTGTTCTATCCGGGATGGTCCAGCCTCATGGGGCACCAGCTTTCCCGGCGTGCACCGGGCAGCGGCTTGCTTGGGCGTATCGACTCGCTGCTCAGACCGCTCCGAGAGCCGCACCGCGCACTGGTCATCAAGGACATTAAGCTCTTTTGGCGCGAACCCAGCCAGTGGTCGCAGTTTGTGATCTTCTTTGGAATCATGGCGCTCTACGTTGCCAGCTTGAAAGACCGCGCGGCCGCTTTCGACACACCTTTGTATCGCAATTGGATGGTTTGTTTGAACATCGCGGCGTGTACGCTGATTTTGGCGACGCTTACCAGTCGCTTCATCTTCCCGCTCATCAGCCTTGAGGGCCGTCGCTTCTGGGTGTTGGGACTGGCACCGGTGACGTTCCGGCAAATAGTCTGGCAGAAGTTTTGGCTCAGCGTGTGTACAACGTCCACGTTTACCATCTCTCTCGTCGCTTTAACCTGCTATATGCTTCAGGTCGAGCCGATAGCCTTCGCCCTTGCCCTGTACAGTATCGTCATCACCAATTTCGGATTGTCAGGACTGGCAGTCGGACTCGGTAGTCTCTACCCAAACTTTCAGGAAGACAATCCCGCTCGAATTGTGTCGGGGATGGGGGGGACCCTCAATTTTCTCCTCAGCATGGCGTACATAGTCCTGATCGTCGGCGCGCAGGCGGTTATCCTGTTCTGGGGAAGCATTCAGGACGCCGGCCATACGCCCCGTTTCTGGATGGCGTTGGGCCTGGTGATCGCTTTTATGACAGTCCTGAGTGCAACGGTCACGCTGCTTCCGATGCGTTTGGGTTTACGAAACCTGAACGAATCTGAGTACTGATATTCTGGTCACATTACACTCGATGAATGCAGCGGTACTCTGGATCATGAGGTACGCACTCGTGACGCGCGCACCGAAGCCGTGAATTGCTATGATTCCTCTTGGGAGGAGTCAAAGCATGACCGAAATTAACATACGGACCACGGAACACTGCCAGTTCGTCAACATTGACCGTCACGTGCAGCGCGCCGTGGATGAAGCGAAGGTCAAGGATGGCGTGTGCGTGGTCTTCGTCCCACACACGACAGCCGGCATAACGATCAACGAAAACGCCGATCCCGACGTGGTCGCGGACATGAAGACGGCACTGAATCGAGTCGTGCCGTGGGACGCGGGCTATGCCCACGCGGAGGGAAACGCGGCGGCGCACGTGAAAGCGTGCATGATGGGCTTCAGCCAGCAGGTACTCGTTAAGAGCGGGCGGATTCAGTTGGGCACGTGGCAGTCCGTCTATTTCTGCGAGTTCGATGGGCCCCGATCGCGAAAAGTATGGATTCAGTGCTTGCGATCTGAGTAGGCGAAATGACTCAGCTTGCCGAGACGTCTTGTGCTTGGCGAGCCAGACGGGAAGATACCTGCCGCGCCTCGTCGGATAGAACCGCCTCGCGAATCTGACGGGCGACGGTGCTGTATTGCCACTCGCTGGAGAGTGGATGCCAGCCGGAGCCATCCATAAGCAGGTGGCATCCACGAGCGATCGCTCCGTACGAATCCGAAATCCCAAGATGGGAGAGAGGCAGGCCACCGAGAACGGCACTGGCCCCACCATCGACAAGCCCCCACAACGCGAAGCACAATTCTGCCGGACTGCTGCGGGCAGGCAATACCAAGTCACCGCAGTCCACGGCATCCACGATAATGGAAGACATGATTTCGAACACGCGCAAGTCGGCGGACTTCATTCGGGCACGCTGCTCTTCGGATACTTTCTCGAGCACGGCCTCCGCGTCAATGATGTGAATGACCCGGAGTTCGTCGGGGTACAAGCGGAAGAAGTGTTCCGTTGCTTCTCCCAGCGCAACCATTCGTTCTCGCGGCCTGCCAGGAAACTGCACGCAGCGTTCAATCATCTCCAGGCGCTTTTGCGTGCACCGAAAGCCCAATTCCGCAACGAGTTCCTCTTTGCACGCAAATCTCGCGTAGACAGTGCCCTTCGAAAACCGCGCGGCCTCGGCTATCCGGCTCATGGTCAGGCCATGATACCCGTCGCTGAGCAACATGGCTTGCGCCAGCCGAAGAAAGAGGTCGTCGCGTTGTCGGAGTTCGCGCTGTTTGCCAGAGACCGTAGTCATGATAATTCCGGACTTGAGCCCAACTCTTTTAAGTTCTCGGGACTAATGGAAAGCGGGGGGCAGAGGTTGCCCCCCGCTATGTGAAATTCATTCAGCAAAAGCAGTCACTATCAAGCCGGACTCTTAATCGAGTTGACTGTGGACATGAAGCATCCAAAGAAGCGAGAGAATGGCGAATCGCCGGGATACCTGATGAAGCTTACATGGCCGTCCAGATAGAGCACGTTTCCACCGCCGGGAACGTGATTGAAGTTTCCGATCCAGTTGCCGCTTACGTCGTCATGCATGACGTAGATTTCGCTCTGGGCCCTGGCGCTCGCCGCGGCATTGTTGATGTCGGAAATCAGGAACCGTTCAATACCTTCGCGGAGACGATACGCAGTTACGCTGCCTTCCGAAAGGTCTTCGTCATAGATTGAGGCATCCAACGTCGTGGGAAACTCATTTGCCAGGTCAAGCATGTCGTTCATGGCCACGCCCGCATCCAAATTGAGATAGCCTATGACATTGTCCGCCGTGATGGCCGCGTCGTTCTCCAATGTCGGGTCTGCCATGAGAACTTTCGGCGTAAGCAGCCAGCCGATGTAAATATACGAACGGGCATCGAACGTGCACGGATCGAACTCTCCGCCTGTCTTAAAGTCTTCAATTTCTTGCTGGTACGTGGCATCGGATGGGCATTCAAGGACATTGATGTCCGTCAGGTATTCAGGGAACACCGCCATACCGTTCGGCGCTGCGCGGAATTCATTTGAGGGAACGCACTGTCCGGCAACCACTCCGCGTGACCACATGTGATTGGTCGGGAACTTCTCTCCTTTTGACTCACCGGAGTACATTTTGAAGACTAGGCCCAACTGTTTGAGATTGTTTGCGCAGCTAGCGCGGCGCGCCGCTTCACGAGCCCTGGCCAGTGCAGGCAACAATATGGCGGCCAGAATTCCAATGATCGCGATCACCACAAGTAATTCAATCAGCGTAAATCCCTTGCGATGCATTACTTCTTTCCTCCCCCGTTTCGGGTATTACGAAAATACTTGAAGGCACAACTTGAGTAAGGCTATACGCGTCGATTGGCTAGGTGGATACAGGCTGGTCAAGCCTGAGTTCTCGATACCCCCTTTCTTCCTTCCGTTGGCACAAGCCCATTCCTCCCCCGAGGCATCTCGTGACTTGTCTGGCCGAATGGATACGGTGCGGCTGCGTCTGCAATACTCGATAGTGAACCCGAGCGCGCAAGACTCGTCGTGCACATTATGACGCAGCGTCAGTATAGTATATCGAGGTCTTTAATCTGTCAATAGGTCATTTTGTGAACGCGAAGTCAATATCGCGCTACTTCACGTCCAAGCGCGCCGCAGTCAGCGGCATACAGCAGAAGTTTGGGGATTGGTTGTTGCAGGAAAGTCAATAATAGTAGGGACTTGGGAAAAAACCGGAGCGAGCTGCTTGCCAGCGCATCAGACCCTTATGGTCTAGCGAGCACCGTCTGAAAGGACTGCATCTCGGTCACGCGCTTCGCTTCTTCGGAAAGAAGAGTATCCCGTATTTGCCTGCTGACAAGACTGTAGTTGATTTCCGTCGTGAGCGGCCTCCAACCCAATCCGTCCATGAGATAGTGGCACCCGCGCGCAATGGCGCCGAATGAGTCTGCGATGCCCAATGCCTCAAGGGGGAGACCTCCAAGACGGGCCGAGGCGCCGCCATCGACAAGCGCCCACAGTGCGAAACAGATTTCGCGGACGGTTGTTCGAGGGGGAAGCGCGAGATCCTTTAAGGAAATAGCCTCTTCAATTAGGTCGGCCATAGCGGCGAAGACTCGCTCATCGTAGGTTTTTAGCCTGCTGCGCTGCTTCTCCGGGACCTTCTCCAGCACGGCTTCGGCGTCAATGATGTGAAGGACTCGAATACTCTCTGGGTACAAGCGGGCGAAGTGCTCGGCCGCTTCGCCGATGGCGACCATCCGTTCTCGCGGGCGTCCCTCGTAGCGCATTGCGCGGTCTACCATCGCAATGCGTTCTTCCCGGCACCGGCAGGCCAGTTCAACGACCAGGTCTTCCTTGCATGTGAAACGATTATAGAGCGTTCCCTTGGAGAAGCGCGTGACGCTGGCGATACGAGCCATTGTCAGGCCGTGATAGCCGTCCTCAAGGAGGATGTCTCGGGCAACGCGCAAGAAGAGATCGTCTCTCATCTGGATTTCACGTTGCTTGCCGCTGCTGCTCTTTTGCGTCATTACGCTGTGGTCACCATCCTGGTTAACCATGGTTTCGCTGCCTCCTCTACTTGCCCAGGTGCCGGTACGTGAGGCCGTGCGATGCTTCGTGTATGCGTGGAGCGGCCGACTCGCGGCCGCTCCACAAAGAATGACGTCTACGACAGGTCATGATCAACCTGCATATATCTTTATTGAGACTAGAGGGTATATGCAAACTCATTCAGGACTGCGATAACGCGAGAAAATGGGCTATCCCCCGGGTACTTGATGAAGGACACGTGTCCATCCATATACAGCACGTTGCCGCCGCCGGGGATGTGGTTCATGAACGCGACCTCTCCAGTGTTGATATCGTCGTACATCACGAAGATTTCGCTCTGTGCCTTTGCCGAGGCCGCTGGATTGTTGATATCGGAGATAAAGAATCGCTCGATACCTTCGCGCAGACGGTACGCGATCTTGCTGCCGGCCTCAAAGTCTTCGTGATAGACGCCCGGATCGGGAACGCTTGCAGACCCCCATTCTTCATCGATTCTCTGAAGCAGATCGGTGATTCCCGCTTGGAAATCGGGGCTTGTGTAGGTCAAGAAAGTTGCAAGCGTAAGGTCAGCGTTGTTCTTGTCTGCCGCATTGTTCAACATCAACTCGTCCGAAAGCACCCATGACGAGTAGTTGTAAGACGTCGCGCGGAATTTGCACGGATTTGGCGTGCCGGCGTTCACATCTTCAGGCGTGTACCACGTTTCAATTTCGGGATTGGAGTCGGAAGGACACGCCATAACGTTGATATCCGTTAAGTACTCGGGATACACCTCGCGACCGTCAAAGAAAAACTCAATGAATGTGCGACGGGTACAGGCATCCCCTTCCCACTTCTGCTGACTGGGATACTTCTCTCCTTTGGATTCGTTTGCGTACATCTTCATGACAAGACCGAGTTGCTTGAGATTGTTCTGACAGCTTGCGCGGCGGGCAGCTTCGCGCGCCCGCGCCAATGCGGGAAGAAGAATAGCAGCCAATATGCCGATGATAGCAATTACTACAAGCAGTTCAATCAACGTAAAGCCCTTGCGGTTCATTGTAAATGACCTCCCCAGGTTGGGCCTGTGACTGCAAGCGAAAACCCTAGACGATTAAGTCGAGCCTTTCGTGCCTGTAAGCACAATTGGCGGGTGGTTGCGCTACTTTGATGCCAGATTGTCCCCTTTCAAGAATTCCCTAGACTTGTCCCCACAATAGGACCTTGCCCCCTGTCTCCAGTAGCAGTATGACTCTTGGTCGAATTTCTGTCAATAGGTCAGGTTCTATCTTCTGTCACACATTCTCGAAATGTGTCATCTCATGTCAAGATGAGGTGCAACTCCTTGTGCAGCAACCTATTGGAGTTGTGCGCCTAGGCGCTCCGGACGTTAGCGAGATGCGTAGTGGGCGCTGTATAGAGTGGGAGAGAGCGGAGTAACCTCTACGGGCGTGATGATGGTGGGGCTGAGGGGGGTAGACGGCAGGAGATTGACATATGTGAAGTATAAAGACAAGCGCCCCACACCCTGCGGTATGAGGCACTCTCTAGTAGTAAAATCGAGATCTACGTCGAAAAGACTAGCTAACCTTCGGAGCCTTGCCCTTCTCTTCGATGGTCTTGAAGATGCTGTCGGCCGGTCCGTGCGCCATTTTCGGATCCAGCTTGCTGACGGTCTTAAGGTGCTTCATTAGGTGATCTCCTCCGTTTCTTGTCGTTATGCCTCGTCATAGGCGATGCTACACTCTATCAACACTCGCCTAAGATCGTCAAACATCGGTACCACACGGCTGGGTTAGAAATCGCTTTGCGATTTCCTACCCTACAAACTCAATTACCCCTGAGGTCATTTGATGTTACACATACGTGATTGCGTGTGCGTTGGGATTCAAGAAAACCACTCTTCACCCCAAATCACGTCAGATAGACTATAGTCCGAATTCCCAAATAAGTCAAGCAATATCTTGTGGTAGAACGCGTTTGCTGCACCTTCCTACACAACGCGCTGGGGCACCATGTGGATGCATGCCCGTATATGGGGTGCGATTACCGGCAACCTTGTTCGTCTTGTTTCGGGTTTTCTGTATTTAAATGCGGTATATGCGTGCATGGGTCCCTGCCAAAGCTTTTCAAAACCGAGATCTCGGCCTGCGGGACATGGTAGACTCGAAAAGTCGCAACGCGCCGTGTGCCACTTACGCGGCGAGAGTGGCGGCCTTTTCGAGGAGTACCACCATGAAAAGACTAGTAGCCCTGTTCCTCATGGCACTTGGTTGTATGCCGGTCTTAAGGGCGGACACGACTCTTCGTGTGCTTACCTACAACATTCACCATGCAGAAGGGACAGATGAGGTGTTAAACCTGGAGCGTATCGCTCGGGTAATTCAATCTGAACACCCAGATGTGGTGTGCCTGCAGGAAGTTGATCAGGGTTGTACCCGCACGAATCAGATTGATATGCCCGCAGGACTGGCCAAGCTACTCAATATGGAAGTGCGTTTCGGCGCAAACCTCGAATTCCAGGGCGGCAAGTATGGCAACGCTACGCTATCGCGATTCCCAGTTGTATCCTCAGAGAACATCTCCTTCCCATTCAGTGGCACGGGGGAGAAGCGTGGATGCCTGAGAGTAACGCTGTCCATAGACGGACAGGAAGTCGACATCTACAACACACATTTCGATTTGATCGCTACGTCGCGCCGTGTGCAGGCAGAGAGCATCGTTGGCCGCCTTCGCGATGTGCCCAGCGTTGTGGCAGGGGACCTAAACGAATCGGCAGGAGACCCAGCGCTCCGGATACTACTCAGCAGACTGCTCGATTCGTTTCTTTGGCAGACGGGCAAACGGGAAGGAACGCTTCAGGGAAAGGACTCCAAAGACCGGATCGACTTCATTCTGGTATCGAAGTCAGTAAACGTACTATCCTCCCGCGTCGTCGACACGCCAGAGGCGTGCATCGCCTCCGATCATCTTCCGTACGTTGCGGAATTGACTCTGGAGCCCGCCAAGGAGACCGCGGCAGATAAAGGGGTGCGCGACAACGAAGACGAGCGAGTGGAAAGGGCACTGGTTCCCGAGGAGTGACTATGGCAAAGATGAAACTTCGAGTTGGCGTGGTGGGAGTCGGCGCAATTGCGGACGAACGTCACCTTCCATATTGGAATGAACTTGAGGCGGAAGGCCGCGTTGAGTTGATGGCAGTCTGCGACTTGATTCCCGATCGCGCTGAGGCGATGGCCAGCAAATACGGCGCGCGCGCAGTCTACACCGACTACAAGAAGATGCTGAAGGACGGTCAGTACGACATTATCGACGTCTGCACCCATAACCGCTGCCATGCTCCCGTGTCCATTGCCGCGTCCAAGGCTGGTGCGCACGTTCTTGTTGAAAAGCCTATGGCCATGAACGCCAAGGAATGCCAGCAGATGATGGCGGCGGCACAGACCGCGAAGCGCAAACTCATGGTCGCGCAACACATGCGGTTCGAGACTGCGCACGAAAAGCTCAAAGAAGTTGTTGAGAGCGGCCGCTTGGGAACGATCTACTCGGCAAATGCCACATGGCTGCGGCGTCGCGGCATTCCGGGCTGGGGGAAGTTTCACATTCAAAAGGAGTCGCTCGGCGGGCCGCTCATCGACATCGGCGTACATATGATGGACTTGGCGGTATGGCTGATGGGTTGTCCCAAACCCGTTGCTGCCTCAGGCAAGGTGTATCGCATGTTCGGAGACCGCGAAGACCTTGTTAACGGGGAATGGGGAGAACGGCATCCACCAAAGGAGTTCGATGTCGAAGATTATGCCTCCGCTTACGTGCGCTTCGAAGGAGGCATCACGATGACCGTAGAGGTCTCCTGGGCCGCGAACATTGCGGAAGAGAAGGCGGGAATCACGATCCTCGGCGACAAGGCAGGCATCATGACCGATCCGTTGGGTGTTTACGGGTACGAACGCCGCGCGCTGACCAGTACCAAGTATGACTGGATGCCGAACGAAGAGGGCCATCGCGGGGAAATCCGGCATTTCACGGAGTGCGTGGAAAAGAACCGAGAGGTGCGCGTGCTACCCGCACAGTCCCTCAACATTCAGAAGATTATCGATGCAATCTACGAGTCCTCGGCGCGCAATCGCGAAGTGACAATAGTCTAGCGTGTGAGCTTAGTCTCTACGGCTCCAATCTCAGCCAACCCATTTCTCGTGGATCTTCTTCGCCGTACCCCAGGCGAAATCTTGGAGGAGTGGGTGAAAGAGGTGCCCAGGACTGCACCAATGCGTTGGCGCCTTCCGCGCCTGCCGACTGCACGCGCACGTTGATGCACATTGGACGTGACCTATCGAATTCGCCGTCGAATGCGGTAAACGGAATTCGTAGGCGCACCGTGTGATGTTTGTCGGAAGCCACACTCTCCACATCCCATTCTCTTGCGGTGGCACGCCAGCCCAAACGCTCGTTCTTCTGTCCATTCGCGTCGATCTGAAAAGTACGCCGCGGATAGATGTGCGAAGATTGGATGTGGACCACAACTGTTGGACGTGACAACACAGCGGATCGATCGCACTCAACGTTCAAGTAGAGCGATTGATCATCATAAACGGCTTGCCAGTGGGCTTCCGAGGGGGCAGGCGCGAGTGGTGCTTGCTCAATCTTTGGACTGCCGGGTGACTCATGCCAGACGTCGTCGGTTCGCCACGCCGAGGCAAATGACTTGCTGGCAGGTAGGCAATGATACACGAGTGGGGAACCTTCCAGACCACACAGTCCAGGAAACACGTTCTGTCCGATCTCCAGCGCGCGCTCTGCCTCGGAAAACTCGGTATCGAGCATTTCACGCAGTGCGTCCACGCGCCACGTCAATTTGGCGGGGAAGTACTTGTAGCCTTCAGCCTCGGCGTGGAAACCTAGAAACGAATTCTCTTCGCACAACGCACTCATATGCTGAGAATTCTCGATTTCCTGCTCCACGAGGGCGCGCAGGTCCCGCAGCACGTCTTTCTTGCGACTCTTTGGCCCGTAGAGTAGCTGTTCGCGAAGGTCGTAGAAGCGAAGAATGTTATAGCCGGAGCGGAATTGAATACCGAGGGCCTCCGCAACGGATAGGTCTTGTTCGCGGTCCGGTTCTCCCGCAAACTCGTCCTTTGTTTCATCCAGCAATTCAACGCCTCGTTGCCATGTCTCCGACAAGTTCTTGCAGAGTTCGAGCACCTCGGGGTAGGTATGCGTGCCGGAGAAACACTCGCCGATGCGGTCGCCTGATATGGGGTAATCAAGACGCCAAGTTGGACCGAGAGGAAGATGCACCGGCTTCAAATGCAGCGGCCAGACGACTCCGTCGGTCATTGGTCCGTAGAATTGAAACGCGTTGGTCATCGGATAGTTGTCGTAGGCTTTGGCGAACAGGCGCCACGCCTTCACAATCCGTGGAGCGTACTGGGAGCCCCAATCTCTGCACGCGAGGTCCAAGAGGAATTGCTCTTCGCTTATGCCCTCTTTCATGAAGGGCAATTCGCTTGCAGCAGCCCGATTCATTAGGCAAGGCAAGTTGCCGAAGTACCAGCACTGCATAACGGAAGTAACGCCAAGCTCCCGCATGGCCCCGTATTTGCCGTAGAGTTGACCCGGCACGGGCACATAGGGTGCTGAGGCAACCTCGTGAGAGCAGCACGCCTGAATTTTCGCGGAGATCTCCGCGGATTGACCAGCGGATGCGACTGCGGTTGCCATTTGTTCGAACGCAGCACTGGGACCGACGTAGGAAAGCCAGTAATCGCCGGTCTGCCGTTGCTTGCCAAGTTGGGTTTTGTGTCCTCCCGATTCGAAGTTGTACTGCACAACGACGCCGGGCGGTGTGTGTCTGGCCATCTCGGTGAGCGGTTCCACCGAGGGCAGCGGTGTCCCAGGTCCGCTCTCGGGGACATACAACCACGAGATCAGTTTGGCATCCGGGGCAGCCTCGTGCATGCCTTGCTCCATCGGCGAAAGCGTTGCGTTCAAGACTTCCCATGGCTGTTTTTCCGCGCACCGAGGGCAGTTGATATGCCAGTTGGCGTCCGCTGCACTCAAGCACGTGGTTGGCGCCTCGCCATAGCTGATGTTAATCAGCCCGCCAAGGTTCGGCACCTCCGCGAAAATTCCTTGTATCGCTTCTCGCAGATACGTCTGGGCGGCTTCGGAGAATGGACAGAAGAGTCTTGTTGAGGCGTTCAGTTCCGCTCCACTCAATTCAGGATGCGCAACAAGAAGAGGATGGCCGGCCGTCATTGCACACGGTTCGATGCAGAAGAGGAAGACTTTGATGCCGTATCGCCTGCATTTCGCTACCGTCTTGCGAAGCTTCTCAAGTCGTTTCTCGCGGTCCGGGCTGCAATCCGGTATCAGAGAAGTCTTGCACAAATCCTTGAACTCAATGGTGAGCCATAGCCCATTCACGCCGTCATGCGCCAGGCGATTCAGGTAGCCATCGGGATAATAGTCCACGTCATCGAGCAATTCGTCGCGGTTCATCGGGGGGCGTTTGATGGGACCAAAAAAGCACCGCGAAATTCGCGTTTGGATAAAGGGCGAGCGCGAAATCTCGCCTACATCTAAAAAAGGTCCGTCAGCGCGGAGGAGTTGATCTTCGAGGAAGTATATACCTCTCCGAATACCCTCTGTGTCGTTCGCCTGAACGCGGCACTCCTCCTTGGAGATTCTCAGGGTGAACGCTTCGCGTTTCTGCGTGGGGACGCGCTCTGTGACGATCCGAAATGGCCCATTTGTGGAAAGGCCGACAGAAGAGAAGAACGCCTTCATATCCGCGTGGGCGGTTTCCAGCAGGCCCTCCGCGTCCGGAAACTCGGGGTGAATTTGGACGCCCTGCCGGAGGTTCGCCTCATCATCACCGCATTCCGTTCGCGTCCAATGCGGGTGCCAGGACATCGGGGCGGCCAACTCCGTCGCGAAGGGCCATTCCGTTTCACCTGGACTGACAGGCGGCTCGCTGCCGAAGATTGCTGAACAGAAACAGATCAGAGAGACTAGAAGAGTACGCATCGGTTCCCCCCTCGATGACTCAGAGGCGCATGCTAGCCTGCGTGAGAAGGCGTGTCAACGGCCTTGCCACCACAAGATTCTATTTACACCGAGTGGGCGTTTATGAAATCGCGGACTGCGTCGGCTTGGGGGCGATGTCCATCGATCAGCACGGCTCCAAGGATGGTATATCCCTCAAGTGTGCCTTTCTCGACTAGTTCGGCGACGCCATCCATTTGGCTTTTCACGAGATCGACCGGCACCGGAGCCACCTTGGTGTAGTCGCGAAGATAAACGCCCATGACAATGGGCTTGTCAGGGAATAGGCCGCGACATTGGTCCACGTATTCGGGCATGCGGACGATGTCCTCGGATTTCCAGATCCACAGGGTCACGACGTCCATGTGCGGACTCATCCCAGCCCAGAACTCCTTCTTCTCAAACTCGTGTGTATAGACAACAGACCAGAGCTTGAGAGCGGGGTTCAGTTCGCGAATTGCGGCGCGAATGTTGGCGAACTCACCGGGACCATACTGGGCGCTATCCATCAGTCCGAGCAGGTCGTCGCAATAGACTCCCGTCACATTGCTGAATTGTTTCGCAAGACGCGCGACGTTTTCGCCTTCCGAGCGTACGGTTGCGGGGTCGCTCTTGGGCTTACACACGGGACGGCCGTTCTCATCCCAGATCCATCCCCATTTGCTTATATCGCAGACCACTTCGTCGTAGTCCTGCAGCAGGCGCAAGGCATGGACATCATTGGGGTGAAACAGGTAATTGACTCGCGAAAGGCCAAAGTAACGCGCTCCTTGGCCAAGTCCATAGATGGAAGGCGGAACCTGTGGGTCAATCCCTTGTCCTTCCCACACCCATCCGATATCGCGAAAAGTCGGTTTGCCGGGATTGTTCGGCTTTGCTTCCTTGGGCTGACCTTCCGCGCTCATCGCCTGTCCGGCGACACTCAAAGCCAATCCCGCTACTGACGCTGTGTGAAGAAACTCTCGCCGCTTCATGTGTGTCCCTCCTCGAAGAGAAAGTTCAAATTGTTTCAACTCTACAAGCAGGTCCACGTCAACGCGCGTATAAGGTACACCTGTACACCGTGTACAGCAAATAGCCTGGCTGGGAGTAACGGGCGCGGTGAAGCCAATTGCGGTATTTGATTCGCGGTTGAAGTCCTGAGAGGATGATTCGGTTCGCCGGAACACGCGGGCGATACCAGTTGGATTCCAGCTGCCGGGGGCAAGCAAGTCGGGACAGGCAAGGAGTCAGTCATGATAGAGCTTGGTATGCACACGGACAATTGGCGCACATTGAGTGGGGGCTTCGGAAAAGCCGCGGAAACGGCCGTCAAATACGGCATAAAACACCTGGAGTTTGCAGCTATTCATGGCCAGTATTTCATTCAGGCCATGGGATACGAACCGGGCATTTCTCTCGAGTCAAACCCGCGCGCACTGAAGCGTTACTGCGACGAGCGCGGGCTGAAGATATCGCAAATCGACGGCGCCTATCCCATGATGGGACCGGATGGCTCGGCGTACGGCGTGCAGTATGTAAGGCAGTCTATACGGTTCGCGGCCGAGTTGGATTGCCCCATGGTGGACACGACCGACGGCGCTTTCAAAATCGAGGGACTCAGCCGGGATGAAGTCTTTCGCATTACCTGCGACAACTACCGGCAAGTTCTATCGTGGGCGGAGGATTACCGAATCGTTGTCAATGTGGAGCCTCACGGCCCCTATACAAATGACGGCGATTTCATGCTGAAGTTGTTCAGATACTTCGATTCGGAATGGTTGCGGTGCAATTTTGACACGGGCAATTCGTTCATAGCGGGTCACGATCCGGTGGAGTACTTGAAGCTGTTGCGCCCGTACGTTTCTCATTGCCACATCAAAGATGTCAGCGAGGGACTGGCCGCGGCGGCACGTGGAGAGGACACCGGGATCGCGTGTAGCGAAGTGCCCATCGGAGGCGGGGTCAATGCAGGAAACATAAGGGATTGCATTGCCTTCTTGAAAGAAACGAATTGGGACGGCGTAGTCTCGCTTGAGTGCTACGGCGCTGACGAGAACATCCGCCAGAGTGTCGAATTCCTGCGGGCGATTGTATAAATAGGATAGGCCACAGCAGGGAAAATCCTATTGAAAGAAATCGCAAACGCTCCTATGATGATTCCTAGAGCCACTGAGGGGAAACGGCTGTAGATACGAGTCCAGAGTCCAGAGAGGGGGATAAGCGCCATGGCACACCAAACCGACCGCCGTACATTCATGAAGGGCGCAATTATGGCGCCCGCCGCGATGGCAATGGCCATGCAAGCGGAAGGGGAAGCAAAGGCGCCTCAGGATTCCGGTGCAACCGCCACGCTACCCCAGGGGCGTATTGGCAACATGCAGGTCAGCCGGATCTTGCTTGGGGGGAACCTGCTCACGCACTTCACGCATAGCCGCGATCTGAAATACGTCTACAATCTCGCCGCGCACTACAATACGGATGACAAGATTCTGGAAACCCTGGCCGTTGCCGAGCGGAATGGGATCAATACGCTTGTCATTCATACTGTGCCCGAGATACTGGCGGTGCTTAAGAAATATCGCGTGGAGATGGGCGGTAAGATGCAATACATCATCTGCCCGACGGCACCGGTAGGGAACGATTTGAGCGAGTATGCAAATCAAGTGAAATCGCTGGTTGACGATAAGGTTGATGCCATCTATTTGTGGGGTGTTCACGCGGACAAGCTAGTCGCGGAGGGCAGGATGGACGCATTGGCGCGTCTGGTCGACATGGTGAAGGAGCACGGCATCCCGTCTGGCGTCGGTTCTCATGACACCAACGTCGTTGTGGAATGCGAGAAGAACAAGATCAATACCGATTTCTATATCAAGACGTTTCATCATCACAAGTATCCGACGGGCCCCAAGCCACATGAATTGACCGAAGCCTGCAATGAGATTCCGGGCTATTGGTGCAAGAACCCTCAAGAGACTTCCGAGGTCATGGCGAGCGTGGAAAAGCCGTGGATTGCATTCAAGGTGATGGCCGCGGGCGCGATTCCTCCCGAGAGCGCTTTCCAGTACGCGTTCAAGAACGGCGCGGATCATGTTCTTGCGGGGATGTTCGATTTCGAAATCGCGGATGACGTCAAGATCGCAAATGACATCCTGGCGAATCTGGAGAGGGAGCGTCCGTGGCGGAGTTGAGCGCAAAGGCTGCACTTCGCGCCCTTTCAGTTCTCTTGGCGCTGTGGTTGGCGACGTTTTCAGCCCATGCCGCGAAGCCCGTTCACGCGTTTTTCGCTCTCTGCATGGACACACACGACAGTCAGAAGCGTACGCTCGATCAGCAGGCGTCGCTCCTCAGCGAATTGGGGTTCGACGGAGCGGGCCATCTCTGGCTGGATGACTTGAGTGAGCGCATTGCGACACTCGATGCGCACGGTCTGAAGTTATATCAGGTCTATATGCGCGTGAATGTCGCCCCAAACGTGGAACCGTACGATCCTCGCTTGAAGGAAGCCATTGCCTCGCTGAAAGGGAGCGACACGATGTTGGCGCTTCTGATTAGCGGAGGATCACCATCGGACACGAGTCACGATGCCCGCGCCGTCGAACTTGTTCAGGAAATCGCTGATCTGGCTGCGGCATCGGGTGTGCGCGTTGCACTGTATCCCCATTCCGGTGACTGGCTTGAGCGCGTAGAAGACGCCCTACGCATTGTGCAAAAGGCGAATCGCCCGAACGTCGGTGTTATGTTCAACCTATGCCATTGGCTGAAAGTGGACGACGAGAAGAACCT